>RGCF01000127.1 GCA_009919265.1 Bacteroidota bacterium
CAAATGTATAAGGAGGAACACCTCCGAAAATGAAAGAGCGAGGGAGTTTAATTGAATCTTCTTCCGGACATATTTCGATACGATGTTCAATGCCTGAAATCGTTGGAGCTTCTTCAACTTCTACACGAATTGTATCAATAGCTGAACATCCTGAAAGTGTTTCTGCATAAACAGTATATGTTCGAGTTGAATCAACAATGCAACGAACTGCAGTGCCCTTATTTTCGAGTAATCCTTTTGTGGCATACCAAGTGAGTTCTTGCGCACTATTTGCTCGAAGCACAATGGTATCTCCCTTGCATGCTTTCATTACATTCACGGGAAGATTCAATGATGGTGCAGGCAGAACTTTCACACTTACAAGAGCATAATTCACACAGCCATTTGAGTCTGTCACAAGTACGCGATACATTTCATCTTTTGTAGGTCGCGCAGTTGTTGTTTGTGCATTTGGGTCTGTGATATTCATTCCTTCCCATCGATAGGTATAAGGACCATTCCCGCCAATTGGTCTGACTGATAATGTGGCAAATGTCTTTTCACAAATCGTTGTGTCTTTGGATGCTGACAATGTCATGACACCCAATGTGCTTTCTTTAAATCGAATGCCTGAAATTACAATTCCTTTTGAACCTTGTTCAGCCCCGAGCGTTTTTCCCATTGCTGTATTTAATCCGGGCATACCGCCGGAATTGTCTATGATAATCGAATTTGGAGTATTCATTTTAAACAGCACTACACCACCACCACCACCGCCTCCAGGACCATGCATTCCAGCTGCAGTAGAACCGCCTTTGCCACCTTTTGTTTCAATCGTGAGTGTATCGAAAAAATTAAATCTATTGACATCAAAGTAAATGGTACCACCTGCTCCTCCGCCTCCATATCCGTCATTTGAAGCTGGTACTCTTGGTCCACCAACATCGTTGCCATTTGTTTTAATAACTGCAAAATCTCTAATAATCACATTATTTGCTCTTATAAATGCTAAGCCACCACCAGCGCCACCAGGTAAACTTGCATTATTGTTGTCATGGCCGGCACCCCCACCACCTCCCATGAATAATCTTGGCATTGAGTCATTGATAAATTGTTGATAGGGAAGAGTATTCCCACCAATTCCCCCTATGTGATCAAGAGTATCAGGCCAATCTTTGGAGCCTATTCCACCTCTACCTCCATTACCTCCGCCTCCTCCACCTGAATTATGCGCATTCCCACCACCACCACCATTGGCAGGAGCACCGCGACCGAGTAAATAAGATTTAGAAAGCAGAGCAATTCCTCGACCTTTTTCACCAGCATCACCAGTTAATTCATCCAAACGATAATCTTTAATTTTTGAAACATTGGATCCAACTCTTTGTAAACCTCCATAGTATCCTTTGCCAGAAATATCAATCATGCCAGCCAGATCAAATGCAAGTCGAACTTCGAATGCAAGAACCCCTCCTGTTGAACCATTCCATGGTTCACAAGTAAGTGGAGGTTGAAAAATATTTACTTCAGCAGAGTCATATACGGGAATGGTCACCAATTGAACCGGAGCATTTTCCGGATCATAAAGGCGCATGGGTGCATGTTTGAAAATAATTGTTGAACCCTTGATGGAATCTATTTCCAGTACTTCACAATTGCCGGCATTGTTATAATTAAGAACGGTTCCAAAAGCAGGAGTATTTGACGTATCTATTGAAGCCCCTTGAAATTGAATCATCAATACTTTTTGATTTGGTGAAAAACCAAAAATACCTACAACATCTACTGACTTTGTGCAAGGGTGATATTCAATAACTTTCGCATAATTATTTATGATGCCTGTCAGTACTTTTGTCCCTTGTCCATGGGAAACCGAACAGAAAAACGCCAAAAATATGCCAAAAGCAAGTATTCTTGTGGTCTTCCCAAAGAAATGAATGGCCAATTTATGAGTGCAAAGGGGTTTCATAGGCACGAAAATACATGTTTTCGCCAAAGTGAGAGTCTAATTTTACAGGTTATAATCACCTTTTTTCAAAACTTGGTCCAAACCGGCTTTTAGCGGGCAATCCGTTGAAAATTATTGCTTTGCAAGGTGCTTCAAACCGAGCAAAAGAGGGGAATTTCGAGAAAAATCCGTATTTTTGCTTTACGCATTCGTGCGTATTCATCCACCTTAAGGTTGAACTGCAATCCATGGCAAAACCATTAAGCATCCTATTTGTGACCAGCGAAGTATATCCATTTGCCAAGACGGGTGGTCTTGCAGATGTTTCATATTCCTTGCCACTTGCATTGCGTGAATTGGGGCATGACATTCGTGTCATGGCGCCCAAATACGGTTCAATCAGTGAGAGAAAAAACCGCATTCATGAGATAAACAGACTCAGGGATATTCCAATTCCAATTGGTGATACTGAATCATATGCAACTGTAAAATCATCATCAATCAATAATCCTCGTTCCAAAGTTCAAGCATATATCACTACAAATTCGAATTATTTCGATGCTAAGAAGGGATTTTATGCAGATCCTTCAACAGGCTTGGATTATTCGGACAATGATGAGCGATTTGTATTCTTTGGGCATTCTGTGATTCAAACCTGTATGTTGCTTGGTTGGGTTCCTGACATCATTCACTGCAATGATTGGCAAACCGGAATTCTTCCTGCATTGGTTCGATTGAAGCATAATGATTTGTTTGCCAAGACCAAGATCATTTACACGATTCACAATTTTGGTTTACAGGGTGATTTCCCGATGAAGTCATTGACAAAAACCGGATTTTCACAAAGTGATGCCGATTCTTTGTCACACAAAAAGAAAGTCAATTTCATGAAAGCCGGCATTCACTTTTCAGATTGCATAACAACTGTCAGTCCAACATATGCAAAAGAAGTACTTGCAGATCAGAAGTTAAGCAATGGCTTGAGTGATGTATTGAAATCAAAGCC
The DNA here is from genome assembly GCA_009919265.1 of Bacteroidota bacterium. Classification (GTDB taxonomy): domain Bacteria; phylum Bacteroidota; class Ignavibacteria; order Kapaibacteriales; family UBA961; genus UBA961. The sequence goes on from RGCF01000127.1 coordinate 2,934, forward strand.
TGATCGTATGGTAGGAATAGCTCATGGTGTTGATTTGAATACATGGAATCCCAAAACAGATTCCTTTCTCACAAAAAAGTATGACAAAACATCCTTGGAAAACAAAGCGCCGAACAAAGAAACAGTGCTTGAGCGTTTTGGTTTACCTGTGCCCAATGATAAACGCATTCCATTGATTGCGATGGTTACAAGAATCATCGATCAAAAAGGAATTCAATTGATCTTGGATGCAGAAAAAGAATTATTCTCTAAAGACATTCAATTTGTATTGCTTGGTGAGGGTGACCATTCATTCTATCCTAAGCTTGAGGCATTGGCAAAAAAATATCCCGAAAAATTCTCTTTACGCATTGAATTCGATGATGAATTGGCTCATTTGATGGAAGCCGGTGCAGATATGTTTCTCATGCCTTCTAAATATGAACCATGCGGACTCAATCAACAATACTCATTAGTCTATGGAACTGTGCCTATTGTTCGTTCCACAGGTGGCTTGGCTGATACGGTAACTGATTTTGACAAAAAAACCGGTGAAGGTACTGGTTTTGTATTCAAAGATTATACTGCCAAAGCAATGCTTGGTGCAATAGACAAGGCATGCAAACATTTTGCCGATGAAGAACAGTGGAATGCACTGATGCTCAATGGAATGAATGAAGATCGTTCTTGGGGTAGAGCTGCAAGACAATACAGTGAATTGTATCGTGCTCTTATGAAAGACATGTTGTAATGAAAACACAACATCACTTGTTACAACTGTGCATGTTCGCCATGTGCGGATTCTTAATCCTTCTTGGATTCTCTTCCTGCAATGAGCAAAGTCCAATAGCGGGTAGTGACTTACACAATGATACCATCAATGCAAGTGTCATAACTTCAGATTCCGTTCAGATGTTTTTGGGTACAAGTTTATTGAACAATAAACCAACTGCATCATATCCTGTTGACCTCTTGTTAGGATCTGCAAAAGGATACACCTCATCTACCATACTACGATTTAGTCCTGATAATTTGCCTGATTCCTCTGGCTATGAAATTCTTTCAGCACAAATGATTCTCCAACCTAAACGCTATGCATTTGGTGATACGATTTCAAATCGTTTGGCATTTGATGTTTTTTCTATTGCAAAGCCATGGACACCAAGCGCAACAATTGATACATTTCAGCAAGCAGGATTTTTGGAATCAGTAAATCATGGAACATTTGATGGCTCCATCGCATTGCGTGACACCATGCCCGAAGTGACAATGGACATTTCAACCAGTTTGATCAAGGGATGGTTTGAGAGTAAAGTGAAAAAGCTGAAAGACACTTCATACAATACCCAATCTTCTTATGCAATTGCACTGGTGCCCAAATCAAATTCAACAGTGATACGATCATTTGCTCGCACCAAACAAGTTGTGGATGTTGCCACAAATTCCAAAAGCACAGATGAAGCAATTTCCATTCGAGTGATTTGCAAAAAGACAAATGCCACAAAGAATGATACAATAGTTGTCAAAACAGCATATCATGGATCATTCACTTCAGATCCATCAAAAACATCGGATGCAATTATTGTGAATTGTGGAACAGGTGTTTACAGTGGATTGGACATTTCATTGCAACAATTGCCAACAGGGATTGCCATTCACGGAGCCATTTTGAAATTAACATTGGATAGTGCGTCTAGTCTTAGAGGGAATTTCCCCATTGATTCAATCTTGACAGCTCAATTTGTGGATTCATCCTATGGAAATTTGATTCGTGAATTTTCTGGATGGTCAAAAAGTGGTTCCAATATATATGAATTCTCAGTTGTAAATGCATTGGTAGAATCTCTTCTCAGAAAATCTAGAGTTGGTACATTAAAAGTATTTCCATTCATCGATCGTGATCGCACAAGATTGGATAGACTTGTATTCCATGGTCCCAAAGATCCTGACCCAACAAAAAGACCCTCACTTCGCATCATCTATTCAACCCGACCCAAGCCCTAATCAGTACTGATGCATGTGTTGGAATGGTTGGAGAAACCAAAGATTGCATCCCCAACAATTCTTGTCACTACCGTATATTCGCAGATTCAATTATGTGAGTGTTCTCATGTTCATGCTTCTATTCTTTTCGCTCTTTACTCTACAACTACATGCGCAAACAATTGATCAATCGATTGTACAAGGCATGAAATATCGACATATAGGTCCTTTCCGAGGAGGAAGGTCCCTAGCTTGCACAGGAATTACCGGTGATAGAAAAACCTATTATTTCGGTGCAATGGGTGGAGGTGTTTGGAAAACTGAAGATGCAGGTGAATCGTGGTTTTCTATATCAGATACTACATTCAATGCCTCTTCGATTGGTGCAATCGCAATAGCTCCTTCAGATCCATCTATGATCTATGTTGGAACAGGAGAATGTGATATTCGTGGAAATATATCATTCGGCGAAGGAGTATATCGTTCACTTGATGCCGGAAAAACATGGAAGTCAGTGAGTTCTGCATCAATTGGAAGCATAGCCAAGATTTCTATTCATCCGCAACATGCAGAAGAAGTGTTGATTGCATCAATGGGAAGAATATTTGGTCCGAATCCTGAAAGAGGAATTTATAAAACAACCAATGGTGGTGCATCTTGGACACTTGTATTAAAAAGACCCGGCACGCTTGGTGATTCAACCGGCGCAATTGATATCCAAAGAGATCCACATAATCCACGAATCATGTATGCTTCATTGTGGCAAGCAAGTAGAAATGCATATAGCATGAATAGTGGAGGACAAGGTAGTGGTTTGTTTCAATCAACAGATGGTGGGGATACATGGAAAGAAATTTCCAAACATCCAGGTTTACCTAAAGGTGTTCTAGGAAAAATCCGCATTACATGTTCACCTGCAAAAAGAGATCTCGTTTGGGCAATGATTGAAAATGAGAATGGCGGTTTATTTAGAAGTGATGATGGTGGATCCACTTGGTCGAAAGTTTCAGAAGATCGCAATATCCGACAAAGACCATGGTATTTTTCGCATATCATGGCTGATCCACGCAATGCTGAAACTATCTATGCACTGAATGTAGGGATATTTAAAAGTACTGATGGAGGTAGAACATTTTCCGGCATGAGAACCATGCATGGAGATCATCATGACATGTGGATTGACCCAAATGATTCAGATCGTTTTATCATATCTGATGATGGAGGAGCATTTGTCACAAATACAGGTGGTAGTACTTACTCTGACATAGATATACCTACTGCACAGTTTTATCATGTCACGACTGACAATCAAATTCCTTATCGCGTCTACGGTTGTCAACAAGATAATTCTTCAATCGGCATTGCATCGCGTTCACTCGGCTGGTCGATTGATAAATCAGATTGGTTCGTCGCAGCAGGAGGCGAATCAGGTTATATCGCTGTTGATCCAAAAGATCCCAAAATTATTTATGGAGGAAATTATGGAGGATTTCTTTCACGATTGAATCGTCATAATATGCAAGATCAAGATGTAAGTGTTTATCCTGAAAATGTTGTAGGTAGTGCTGCTGCAACGCATCCTTATCGTTTTCAATGGACATATCCTATTGTATTTTCAAAGCATGATCCAAAGGTATTGTATACGTGTGGAAATCATGTTTTCAAATCATCAAATGATGGACATTCTTGGGAACGAATCAGTGATGATTTAACAACCAAAGATACTTCCAAAATGCAAGCATCCGGTGGTATGATCACAAAAGACAATACCGGTGTGGAAACATTTTGTACGATATTTACATTCAGTGAATCACCTAAAAACAAAGATGTGTTGTGGGCTGGAAGTGATGATGGTTTGGTTCATGTCACAAGAGACGGCGGAAAAACTTGGAATAATGTAACTCCTAAACAAATTCCTAATGCAGGAAAGCCTGCACTGATCTCCATCATTGAAGCGGGTCATTTTAATGAAGGTACAGCATATTTAGCCGCAACACGATATAAATCCGCTGATGATAAAGTTCCATATCTACTCAAAACAACAAACTTTGGTGCTACATGGGACATTATCACCAATGGTATTCCTGAAATTGCTTATACACGCGTCATCCGAGAAGATCCAAAGCAACAAGGTCTGTTATTTGCTGGAACAGAAATTGGCATGTTTGTCTCAATGAATGATGGTGCTAACTGGTTGCCAATGCAAAACAATCTCCCAAGGACACCAATTCATGATATTGCAATTCATGAAAGAGAAGGTGACATAGTGCTTGCCACACATGGAAGATCATTTTGGATTATGGATGATATTACCCCACTTCGTTCTCTTGCATCACAAGAGAAAGCATATGCAAGTAATTCAATAAAAGGGTTGACATTATACAAACCGCGTATGAGTTGGAGAATGGATGGTGGTTCTTGGTCTGCACCAATGATGCAAACAGGTGAAAATGTACCAAATGGCGTAATGGTGTACTATCATTGGGATGGATTAGATTCTCAACCAATCAGTCTGCAATTCCGCGATGCAAAAGATTCACTTTTGAGAGAATTCTCTTCAGACAAAGATGCAAAAGGAGAAAAAGCAAAAACAGAAACTGACTATTATACTGAACCCGGCAAAGAAGTAAAAAATGCAGCATTACCATTGCAAAAAGGCTTGAATCGATTTGTATGGGATATGCATATAGCATCTGCTGTAGAATCACCTGTGGTGATGTGGGGAGCTTCAACTAGAGGACCGAAAGTCATTCCCGGGGCATATACCGTAACAATGAAGAAAGGCGATAGCACCATTGCAAAACAAACATTCGAGATTGCATCCGCCATTGGTGCATCTACTGAAGATTTGAAACTTCAATATGATTTACATGTTTCGGTGAATCAAAAAGTTTCAGAAACACATAAAGCAGTCAATAGAATCAAAGATATGCGTACAGCAATCAATCAAGCGATTGCAAAAATGAAGAAAGATGTGAAAGACACTACAATAACAAAAGAGATCATAAAACTTGGTAATGCAATAGCAGATACATTGTCTGCGATTGAGCAAAGACTTGTGCAAAACAAAGCAAAGGCAGGACAAGACTTATTGAATCATCCGATGAAGCTTAATAATAAGCTTGCTGCATTGACTTCGACAATTGCATCAGCAGAAGCAAAGCCAACAGAACAAACATATCAAGCAGTGAAGCATATCACCGGTTTGATACAAAGAGAATTGGATACTATCAAAGGATTGGAATTCGTAGAAATCAAAAAATTTAATGATCAGTTCACCAATCTCAAATTGCCAATCATTAGTGGTGAATAATTATTGTTTGATGAAGCGAATCATTTCATCATCATTCATGCGAACTATATACATTCCTGATGGTAATGAAGAAATATCGAGCGGAGTATTTGTCATGCCGGACATGATGAATGCTCCGCTTGTTGTATAAAT
>RGCF01000128.1 GCA_009919265.1 Bacteroidota bacterium
TCACCAATATCCATTGCATATGATGTATGCTGTAGTTCTTTTTTGTTCTCGCAAGATATAAACAAGCATGAACAAATGAATAATGTCAAGTAGAAATGGTATTTCATCGTAGTAATAATGAATATGATTCAGCTTCCAGCAAAAAATGTTGAGCTATGGAAGATGAGCATGGTGAAGAATAATCCATTCGTTCTGGATGCCATTGAACTCCCAAAAAAAATGGTTTGCCTGTTGGGTCTGACCATTCAATTGATTCAATAACGCCATCAGGAGCAGAGGAAGAAGCTATGAAATCCGGAGATACATATTTTATTGATTGATGATGTGCGCTATTGACAGTTGCATCTTCCTGTTTAGTCAGTTTATGAAGCAATGATTTAGTTTCAATTTGTATTGTATGATTTGAATCATTGCCATCAACTTTCCCATGACTGAGTGCATTCGAGATATCAGTCTGAATATCAATAAATAAACTTCCTCCATGCTTTACAGCAAAAAACTGAACTCCTCTGCATATAGCAAGTATTGGGAGTTTTAGTTCCATTGCCAATTCATAAAGGAATGTCTCTCGTTCATCTCTTTCAGGCTCTATACTGCATTCACTAATTCGATGTTCAGCTCCATATAATGCTGGGTGAACATCTGCTCCACCTGTAAATACAATACCTGAACATGTGGTAAGAATTGTTCGATAGTCTTCAGTTGATACCTCATTCATTGCAATGCATTGAATATCGCCAAATGTGGCAAGCCAATGCTCATATGCATAAGAACTTTCTGTACCGGATCTATGTGATAATGCAATATTCATGAATGTTGTTGAATATGTGAAACAACAGATAATAAAACTTGTTCAAATGATTGTTTTCCTTCAATGATATTGGCAATAATTGGAATCACGAGTATTTGAATAGTATGCGATGTGAATATATGCTTATATGCTTGAAGTTTCACATAATCCTTTTCTGTGATTGCAATTGTTTTGCAACTATGCATAGCAGCTTCTTTACACATGTTTATCGCATCATTTTCAGTAAAGCGAACATGATCCTCATACCAATGATGATATTGAATCAAGAATCCATTATTCTTTAATGTTTCAAGAAATCTCTTTGGATTAGCTATTCCTGATATAGCCATGACACCATCTTGTTTATTATGGTGAATTGATGAACCATTGATGGTATATGGCTGACCCATAATAAATGCAATGCGTGCAAATAAAGCTTGTTGCTTCATAAATGGGCGTATAAGTAGTTCTGGGGTATCATCAGTGCAAAGAATGATATCTGCTCGGTTCAATGAATGGATGGGTTCTCGTAATCTACCAAAAGGCAAGAGTCTGTCTTCGAGATCGTTCTGATTTACTAAAACAATGTCAAGGTCTCTATGAATCTTTCTATGTTGAAATCCATCATCAATCAAAACTGTACTGGAAAAGGACAGTATACTGTTGTATTTTGGTTGATTAGAGATGACTGTTTTGTATAATCCGGTTTTTGCATGGAGAAAAACTTCATCACCTACTAATTGTGGGCTAATGTCTGAGAGAAGATTGTTGTTCTTCAACACAATTATCTCTCCCTTGCCTGTTCTTTTGTAACCACTCGATAAAAGTGAAACATCAATACCATGTTCTCGTAGAAGAGTTGCGATCATTATTGTGGATGGGGTCTTCCCGGTTCCACCCACAGATATATTCCCAATACTTATAATTGGATAGGGTGAATCTATTTGCGAAATAAATCCAATATCATAGAGAGTATTCCTGATCTTTGTGAATATTCCAAACATCATCTTTCTTCCTTCATTATTGATTCGCATTCAGCAATGAAGTCGGCAATAAGATCCTTTGAATTGGAATCTCCTAGGTAGGTCACTTTCTTGTAATGTAAATGAACCTTTGAAAAGGGTAAAGGAAGCTTAAATTTATCCCAGCTTTTCTTAAAGATAACTGCATGTTCTTCTTTGATATAAGTAAGGAACAAAGGGGTATTTGTTCGGATTGAAGCTATTGCTGCACCAGGTTTAAATATGTGTCGAGGTCCTCTTGGACCATCTGGAGTCAGCATAATTGATGTACCATGTTCAAGATGTTCAATCATATTCTCCAATGCTTCTTTACCTGCTTGTGAACTACTACCCCTAATGGTTGATATACCCCAACCTTTGAGTATTCTAGATAATATTTCCCCATCTTTACTCAAAGATACAAGTGCAGTTGATTTCATTAATCTATGTGCATGCCACCCGGCGAGCATATGTTCATGCCAGAATACAATGATGCATGTCCTTAATGGAAGTGGCTGTTCGCCATGAATTGAATATCTCCAAGTGAATGCAAGAATTCGAAGTACTATGATTCCAACACTTTGGAGCATTATTTTCTTCTTTCCTGTATAAGTTCCATGATCAATTGTGCGGCTCTCTGAGATGCTCCTGATCCACCAAGTAAGGAGCGTAACTCCATAAATCCATCCAATTGTGATTGTCGCAATTGAGATTGGTGTAAGATATCTTGTATGGCTGTCACCATAGCATTTGGATTAGCATTCCCTTGTATATATTCCGGAATTAATGGTCTTTGTAATAAAATGTTCGGCAATGAGATATATGGTAATGTGATTTTATTCCTTGAAATGGCATAGGAAAGAAATGAAGTAGAATAATAAGAGATAAATGGCATTCCATATAAAGCAGACTCAAGTGTACTTGTCCCCATTTTCACGCAACCCACACCAGCTTCTTGCATCAGTTCAGAAGTTGAATGCATAATATCAAATTGGTGTAATGAACTGCAAATCGGAAGATGTACTAATTGTTTTGGTATACAAAAAACGGGTGCAAGATTTGCTTTGAGCAATGTATTCGCAATTGGAATCAAAATAGGAAGATGATGTGCCAATTCTTGTTTTCTAGATCCCGGCATCAAGCAGATTGTTGTTGAATCTCTGTTGATTGTTATTTGTTGCAAAGATGGTCTGTCCAATAAAGGATGACCAACAAATTTAGATTGAATACCACATTCTGAAAAAAAATTGTCTTCAAATGGCAATACAGTTAGAAGTTCATCATAAGACCTTTTAACCATATCTGCTCTCGATTTACCCCAAGCCCATAATTGTGGTGCTATATAACAAATGGACAGTATACCAAGAGATCGAGCGTATCTCCCTAAACGCATATTAAAACCAGGATAGTCAATTCCAATAAAAGCATCATAGACTGAATTTGTCAATGAAGCTTTGCATTGAGTAAGAATCGAGCTAAGTGTAGAGTATTTTCTAACAACCTCCCAAAAACCAGAAACATTCAATGAGGAGAAATCTGCGATGGATTGCAGTCCTTGTTCTTGCATTGCTGGACCCCCTATGCCTTCAATAATGCAATCAGGCATGAGTTTCCTTAACTGCGCAATCAATAAGGCACCATGGATATCGCCAGACATTTCACCGGCCACTATGAAAATTCTTTTAGGCATCATGCAAAAATACATTCTCAGACCATATCCAAGTGTGCAGATAGTCACTAAAACTCGTATTTTTGCACATTGTTTAGATATTTATCAGAATCCATGAGTTTCAACTTTAAAGGGTCATAATGATGTACGCATTTTTTTTGTCAGGCATACTGCTTGGACTAGTGTTCATTCAAGGTTGTTCGCACTCACCAAGTACAGCTGAATTCAATACATTGAAAGCAGAAATGTACCTTCGAGCAGGTGAAACAGAGCAAGCTCAGAAATATCTTACAATAGCACTTGAATCAGATGCAGATTTCATAGAAGCACATATACTTCAAAGTAAAATCTATATGATCCGAGATAATCCTGATAAGGCAATTGAGCAATTGGAGAAAGCAAGAACAATTGATGGGAAAAATCTCGATGTACTTTATTCTCTGGGTTTTATCTATACTCGGAAAAGAGACTATGATAAAGCATTGTCTGTTTATAATGATGCTATAGCCTCACGACCTGATACTGCACTTGGTTATAATAATATTGCAGTAACCTATCATTCGAAAAAAGAATTTGCAAAGGCTATTGAACAATATAAAAAAGCATTAAAAATTGACTCCAATTTTGTTGAGGCTCATTATAATATTGGAAATAGCTATGCAATGATGAATAAGTTTCAAGAAGCAATCAATGCTTACAATACTTCTGTTCAATTGGATCCAAAATATGTTGATGCCTATGCGGAACTGTCTTCAGTATACCAAAAGATTGGAAATCAAGCAGAAGCTGGGAATAATGTAGGATTATATTATTTCTGGAAAGAACAATATGACAAAGCTGTTAAGGCATTCGATGATGTTGTAAAAGCACATCCAAATCATGCAGTTGCCTATAACAACTTGGCAGTCACATATGATAAACTTGGAAATAGAGAATTGTCTTTAGAGAACTTAAAGAAATCAGCAGTTCTAGGTTATACACCCGCAATAGAAATTTGTAGGAAAAACAATATTGCATTTTAAAATGGTATCGTTAATCCTATTGAATTACTGGAAATTGAAACAGATTGCAAAAGAGTGTGCAATTCTTTTCCATGATGAGCATTAACCGCGTACAATGCTGTATCAAATAGCAGCAAGAAAGCTCCTTGGATAATAATGGAATTTCCAAAACCGCGTAGTCTATCGGTCTGTTCTGAGCTTTTTGCTTTTTCTCTAAGATAGAGTCCGCCAAGAATATATGCGATGTCAAGGCCGGCATTTACAGCGAGCAATGTTTCAATTGAATGTTGTTCGGATAATGTCCCTGCTAGATCTGTAGGCATAGATTGCGTGAAATAACCGAAACCGGCTATACTGGCATTTACCACATTCCAGCCCATATTCATCTGCCAAAAAGCTGATGATTCGCCTTGAGTTTGTGATGATGCAATACCACCGGCAAGAATATTTGTGAGTGCCCATGTGCCTAAGATCTTCATACCGGTTTGCTGAATGGAAATTCTTTCAATATTGAAACCTTGTAAGATGCTGTCATGAGACATCGAATACAATGGTTCAGAACAACAACAAAGTAAAAAACATACTATGGTGAAATACATGAAGCTTTTCCTATTGATTGTAGTAAATGTACTAATCCAAAGCCAATATTGGTCTATAGCTAAAACCACTTCTTCTGAATCCACAGATGTAAGAAATCGTGCTGATTCTCTCAAAAATGCTAAATCATTTGCAGATGCCATCCCTCTGTATGATTCTTTATTAGTCCAACAGATTGATCAATTTGAGAATTTGGTTTCTAAAGGTGAATGTCAAGCACAGATAGGCGAAATCAATCAATCGTTAGAAACATTTAAACTAGCTATAGCAATAGATTCAACCAATGCTGGATTGTGGAAAAGCATAGGTGATGCATATCTCTTTGCAAATCTACCTCAATCAGCAATCAAATCATATACTCGTTCAATACAATTGAATGGAGCTAATTCTAAAACATATTCATCGCTAGGTGCTGCTTATCAACGGTTAAATCATGTTGATACAGCCGAACGTGCTTTTAAGAAAGCGTTGGATATTGATTCAATGAATCATGAAGCATGGTATAATTGGTCATTGCTCCTCCACTCTAAAGGTTCGGTTGATCAAGCAATACAATGTTTGAAGCGATCAATTTCTTCGAAAGAAGATTTTGCTCCTGCCTTCAATAATTTGGGTATGCTCTATTATGGTGCCGGTTTTCCGGATAGTGCATTAGCATCATTTAATGCAGCAATTCTCCTAGATAAGCAAAATGCTCTGTATTATAATAATGCAGGACTTGCATGTTTAGATAAGAGAGATACTCTTACTGCTTACAACTTCTTTAAAAATGCCCTACGATATGACTCTATGAATGTCAAAGCATTGTATAATGCCGGTTTAACTTCATATTTCTTATTGCAGTATAAAGATGGAATCCAATTTATAACAAAGGCATTGCAACAGCAGCCGAATGTTCCTGATTATTGGTACACATTGGGACTTATACATGCATCAAGTAATGAAAAGCATCTTGCATCCGGTTATTGGCTCAAATGTATGAGTCTTGATAGCACAAACTCTAGCTATAGTTATGCTATTGGTTCATTATATGATGATAATTCTCCAGTCAAAAGAGAATACTATACTATTTCCGCATCATTAGGTAATGAGAAAGCGAAAACATGGCTTATTGCAAATCCTGTAAAAACAGAAATACTACCTGAGCCAAAGAAAACTGAAACAAAGAAAAGTAAAAAGAAAAAGAAATGATTGACAATATATTTCGTGAACGATTTATTGGCGGCATATTGATTCCCACCATTACGCAGGTACTTTGGGGATTGTCTTTTCTATTTGCATTTTTTGCTCTGTATTTGATTGTCGAAGAGCTCAATCATCTTTCCAATAGAAAATCTACTAATGGCGAAGTCATTTCATATGTTGAATCAGATCATACGAATCGTTTTCATCCTAAGATCAGATTTCGTGATGGTAATGGTCAGAAATATGAATTTATCGATAGGACCGGTGCTACGGCACCATTATATCTGGTTGGTACAATAGTACAAGTGGATTATCATCCACATAATCCGAGAATTGCAGAAATGACCACCTTATATTATCGCTGGGGTGGTTCAATAGGTTGTTTCTTTTTGGCGATAATATGCTGGTTGATGGGTTCTCGTTTTACATATAAGGTTCGCTTATGAAATCATTGTATTTCATAGGAATTGCCGGTACAGCGATGGGAAATCTTGCCATTGCTCTATCACAGCGTGGATTCTATGTATGTGGAAGTGATACAGGTGTTTATCCCCCAATGAGTACGATGCTTGATGATCATTCTATTGGGTATAGTCACGGGTATGATAGTCAGCATATCAAAGAATTTGCACCCGATCTTGTCATCATCGGAAATGCAATCAGCAGAGGAAATCCTGAAGTTGAATATGTGTTGAATAACTCCATCCCTTTTACTTCTATGTCCGAAGTTATCCATGATGAAATCATAGGTACAAATACTGCAATAGTGATAACCGGAACTCATGGTAAAACGACAACGACATCATTGACAGCTGCCATCTTTGATTCTGCCGGATTGAATCCAGGTTTCGTGATTGGAGCAAAACCTGGCAATTTTGATTATGGTTGCAGGCCAATACCTGAAGAACAGTTTCTATCAGGAACTGGAATCTGCATCATTGAGGGGGATGAATATGATACAGCATTTTGGGATAAGAGAAGTAAGTTCTTTCACTATCCTCCACGCATAGCAGTAATAAATGCAATTGAATATGATCATAGCGACATCTTTGACTCAATTGATGAAATCATCAAAGCATTTACATTATTTCTACGATTGGTTCCTGAACATGGAATTGTACTGTTGAATGCAGACGATGCCCATGCACATTCCATGAAACATCATGTATATTCTCGTTGTGAGACATTCTCAACAATTCAAGAAGCTGATTGGCAGGCTTCGGTTCTAAAGCAAGAACAAGGTAGTACAACCTTTGAATACTCCTACAAAAATGAACGGATGGATGTCGTTGAAATTCCCATGATTGGTTTACATAATGTTCGTAATGCACTTGCTTCCATTGCATGTGCATATCATTCAGGTATTTCTGTTCAAGATATTAGAATAGGTCTAAAACGTTTTATTCCCCCAAAAAGAAGGCTTGAATTTATTGGAGACTGGAAAGGAAGAACTATCATCGATGATTTCGCTCACCACCCTACTGCAATTAAAGAAACCGTAAGAGCATTAAGACATGTGTACCCGGCTAAACGGATTCATGCCATTTTCGAACCAAGATCTAATACAACAACTAGAAATATATTTCAACAAGAATTAAGTTCATGCTTTACAGGTGTTGATACAATTATTATGGGTCCAATCAATAGACCTGATCGATTTTTACCATCTGAGAGATTGGATAAATCATCTCTAGCTATTGCTTATGAAAAACAAAGTATTCCCTTTTATTCAATTGAAGAAGATGTTCCAGATTGGGGACATCAAGTTATACGTACATTAGAAGAGATTTCTCAGAAAAATGATATCGTTCTTTTGATGAGCAATGGAAATATAGGAAATCTTAGATCACTATTACTACATGCATAAACAAATCAATATGTCAATGACTACACTACCATATCGAGTACTTCTATATTACAAATATGTATCAATTGAAGATCCTATTAAAGAATGCGAAATACATAAACAATTGTGCAATTCTTTAGGATTAAAAGGTCGGATTTTATTTGCACATGAAGGTATCAATGGAACTGTATCCGGTACTATTGAGGCAACAAATGCATATATGAAT
>RGCF01000129.1 GCA_009919265.1 Bacteroidota bacterium
GGAGGTTTTTGTCTAGTTGAATCGAGTACATTTTTAAAATTGACAAATATTCCTTGTGCGGTTTCGGGTCTTAGATAGACTGTATTCGAAACATCCTCAACAGGACCCACAAATGTTTTGAACATCAAATTGAAATACCGAACATCAGTCCAGTCTGTCGTTCCACTCACAGGATCGGTTATTTGTTCATCCATGATGATGGAATAAAAATGCGCCGGCTCGCTTGCTTGATTCAGTCTTGCTTCAACTGCATTTGCTTGATCAGTTTTACCCTTTTTTCTGAGCTTTTCAATATATTCTTCAATTAATGTATCCGCGCGATGTCTAGCTTTACTCACTTTATTGTCAATCATGGGATCTGTGAATTGCCCCACATGACCACTGGCCTCCCATGTGCGTGGGTGCATGAGTATAGCGGCATCCAGACCTTCAATGTCATCACGAAGAGTCATGGCTTTCCACCATGCTTCTTTTACATTTCGAAGAAGCTCCACGCCAAGCGGACCATAATCCCAACAGCCATTGAGACCTCCGTATATTTCAGAGGATTGAAATACAAAACCGCGTCTTTTGCTTAAAGAAAGAAGTGCGTCTAATGGTGTGGCCATGATTCGATATTGAATTGTGTGAAAGGTTAAAAATACGAATTTGCTGGGGCATTTTCATTGGGGTTTATTGTCCGGCACCTTTCTTCGCAAGGGCATCGGCATATTCATTCCAATGATCACCCGTATGAGCCTGAATTTTATTCCAAGTTATAACAATACCGCATAGTGCAACAAATTGGGCATATCGTTGAGTGAGGGGTTGTTTTGCTTTCCAATTTCCAATCGCCCATTCTCTTATTCCGGCATAGTCATAATGAATGGTGATGGATGTATGCCCATATTGTTTGCACCATTGAATCACTTTTCCAACTGCCATTAATTCCCCGGCTACTTGTCTTGCATCAACATATTCGGGATTTTCAACGGACCCAAAATCTTCAAAAATCAATGTTTCATCTTGAATGATGGCAAGTCCATATCCAACTTGCGATGAAATAAAAGATCCATCTACATATGCGTGCAAACCATCATGTGTTCTCTTACCTGCTTTTGCAGAAGGTGTTTTTGTATCAAGCAAAGAACTTAATTCTTCATCTTTTATTGATCGACAATCAAATCGGAAAGTTCTTTTTGTTGGTGCATAGTATATGCGAAGCTTGCCTATAGACTCACCGTGTTTGAAGCACTCTGCTGTCACTGCATATTCTTGCCATGCATCTTCATGTATGGAAAGTGCGAATCCTTTTGAAGAAATAGAAGCATCAGTTTCTTCAAGTTTTTTTCTCAACATTGATTCAAATGGTGAAATCATTTCGAATCATCCAATTGAATGAGATATTGAAAGATGACTTCAGCACATGACATTTTTGACATTGGAGGAAAAGCATGCAATTGCATTGATGAATCAAGAATGGATATTGTATTATTGTCTCCAGAAAAACCACTGTCCGGCATATTAGCTTGATTAATCACAATCATGTCGCAACCTTTTTCTTTGAGTTTCTTTGTTCCATATTCAATTGGATCTTCTGATTCCAAAGCGAACCCTACAACGATTTGTTCTTTCTTTTTATGCTTCACGATCTCAGATAATATATCAGGAGTTTTTTTGAGTTCAAGATTCATGGTTTTCATTTCCCCTTTTTTGATTTTCCCTCTATATTGATTGATTGGCATGAAATCAGCAACTGCTGCACTCATGATGATGATATCTTGTTCTTGACATTCCTTCATAACAGCATCATACATATCCATGGCGGATTCTACCGATATCCTTTTGATAGCTCCAAGAGGAGTTTTCAAGGCAACTGGACCAGAAATTAGCGTCACTAATGCACCTAATCGGGAAGCTGTCTCTGCCAAAGAAAAACCCATTTTTCCTGAAGAATAATTTCCTATAAAACGAACATCATCAATACGCTCATAGGTTGGACCTGCCGTGATGAGTACTTTTTTGCCATAGAATGGTTTTGATTGAAATTGCTCTTCATGAATGTCAATATCTTTCTGCGAATGAATCAAATGATCCAGAGTAATTCCCAAAGCCATTGCGCAATGATCCATGAGATCAGGAATTTCAGGAAGTCTACCTTTTCCAATGATTCCACTTGCCAATTCACCATAGGCAGGATCAATAATGATTGCGCCATCAGCTTGAAGTTGTTGAATATTTCTTTGAACGGCTGGATGTTCCCACATATCGGAATCCATCGCAGGAGCGATGAGCAATGGTTTGTTGTTTGGTAATGCACAGGCAATAACAGACAAAGCAGTATCATAGAATCCGGTTGCGAGTCTTGCCAAACTCGTTGCAGAGCAAGGTGCGATAAGCATTGCATCACACCAATGAGCCAATTGGATATGCCATGAGCCACCCTCTTGAATTTCGTCTTCAAACATATTCATAGCAACAGGATGTTTGGAAAGATTCATGAGAGCGGTTCGCGAAACAAATTGCTCTGAAGATGGCGTCATCACCACACGGACTTCTGCTCCGAGTTTTATCAACTCGCGAACAATCATTGGTGCCTTATATGCAGCAATGCTTCCACTGACACCAAGTATGATTTTTTTTCCGACTAGATTCATGATTGACTCGAATAAAAAAGCCATCGTTCTACAGGGGTAGGCGATGGCTCAATATAGCGACTTGTTTTGTGTTATTTTTCATCATTCATACGGACGCTTAACTGATCGTCCATAACTTCCTTCATTGCGATAAAAATCGGTTTTGGAAGGACATCAAATTCTCTGCTAATTGCAAGTTTATCGTAGTTTGGACCTTCAGCTTCATCGGCATCGGTCTCCACATTTTCCATGCGAGCAGTCAATTGCATCTTGATTTGATCATTGATTTGACGGGCACGAATTCCCATGGCAACGATTGACTGATAAATACTGCCTTTGGCAGATTCTTTCATGCGTACTTCAACCGGATTTACGATATATGTGCTCATGTCAACTCACAAAAAACGATGAATAGGGTCACAAATATACGATTTGCCACCGAATTGACCAAACTTAGCTCTTTTTGGGGATTTCAAGGAAGATAAGCCTTGAACCATCCTTGCTTTTCACCTGCAATTTGACCACTTCGCCGGCACGATCCTTAAGCATTTTGTTGATTTGACCAGTTTTGGAAATCGATTGCTTTTCTGCTTTTACAATGACAAGACCAGGCATAAGGCCTCTTTCGCTTGCATGAGAAAATGGCTCTACCTTTGTAATAAGTACGCCTTCTTCAATATTCAACTCATTTTTAGCTTTTTCTGTCAATGGCGCAACAGTGAAACCAAGATCTTTGAATGATACGGTTCCATTTGTAGATTCATCGTCCGGTGTAGTTGATCCGGTAACACCATCATCGTTTGAGGCTACTGATGAATCATCGCGCTTTTTCAACACAACAGATTTTGTAAAGGATTTTCCATCTCTCCAAATCTTCAATGATACTTTGTCACCAGCTCTGCGCTGAGCAACCAAACTTTGAAGATCATTTGAAGAATTCACAGGTTTGCCATCTAATTCAAGAATGACATCGCCTGCTTCAATTCCTGCTTTTTCTGCTGGACTATCTTTGATAATATCATCAACAAGGGCTCCAGCAACTTTATCTAATTTGAGTGATTTTGCAGACACTTCATCAACCGGGCGTAGCGAAATACCGATATATCCGCGATCAACTTTCCCATCCTCAATCAAATCAAGTGCAACAGCTTTCATGAGATTTGAAGGTATTGCGAAGCCATATCCCATATAACCGCCGGTTCTTGTTGCAATGGCTGAATTGATTCCTATCAAACTACCTTTGAGATTAAATAAACCACCGCCGCTATTTCCGGGATTGATTGCCGCATCTGTTTGAATAAAATTCTCAACGGCATAGCGATCACGATTAAGATTCAAGGCTCCCCTGCCAATTGCACTGACGATTCCTGAGGTGACAGTTGAATTCAATCCAAGTGGATTTCCAACTGCGATGACCATTTCACCAATAAGCACTTCATCGCTATTGCCAATATGAGCAACAGGAAGATTTACTCCATCAACTTTAATGACAGCCAAATCGGTGAGAGGATCACGACCTATTAGTTTTGCTTTATACTCTTTTTTGTCTGAAAGTATAACAGTCATCCCATCATCTTTTGCTTGCTCAACTACATGATTATTTGTGATGATATATCCATCAGATGAAATGATAACTCCTGAACCTGCTCCTTCTGATTTTTGTGTTTCACCTTCTTCACCACCTGGCATCTCTTCGGGTGATCCAAAAAAACGGAAAAAATCACGGAATTGTTTATTGTCAATTTTTGATTCAGTGACAACTTTAATATTGACTACTGTCGCATTTACGGACTTACTTGCAGTAGTCATTGCTTCATTCAATGCTTGTACTTCCGGGCTTAATGTGATTGGTGCTTGCTTAGCCCCTATTTCTTTATCAGCTGCGAATGCTGCGCCCATGCCACCGGTATTAAGTGTTGATACCAGTGCCACACCAAAAATGATTCCGATGCCAATGAGCAATACGGCAGAAATGATTGGTTTTTTTGTCATAGTTTTTTCTCTATCCATGATACACAGAAAAAGGTAGCTTTAAAACGATTGATATTGAAAATTGTTGCATATACTGAAAAAAACGGGCGACCGGCCTATATCAGCCAATCGCCCGAATTTGATATGTTCATACCCTCTTGGAGGGTTGATATTACTTGCTAATTGTGATCTGCTGTACCTCAGAAGCATACATTCCCTTCTGATAAGAGCCATTTGCCAATGTGGCCACACGCTCACCTTTCATTGAATATAAGGCAATCTCTGTGTTCACCGTAAAGCCTACGCTAAACTCCACATTCGCCTTCCCTGCAATCACAGGATTCGGACTGAGTGGCTTCAAGCTAAAGGCCTGACTCGATGGATCAACTCCACGATAGTTAAATGCGCAAGTCGGATCAATCTGCATCGGTCCTTTGCCAGGCATGACTGTCAAACAGCCAATCGATGCTCCGGAGATGCCAATCTCAAAGTCTTGCTTACCATAATTCGGCAAATACACATTCATTGGGATTGTGGCAATCTCTCCTGCCTTATCTATCAAGCCGGTTGATGCCTCAACAGTAAGGTTAATCTCACCTTCTTTGACCAACTGAGAACTCTTGATCACATACCCATTGATTGTTGTGATCTCTGGCAATATCGGTGAGAATACCTTCGGATCATAGGTCAGTGTCAATGGCATGCTCTTCGCTGCTGCTACTGCACTCGGTGCTGTCTTTAATTTAATCACAACACTTGTCTTTGATCCAATCACAATGCCGCTCTTTCCTACTACTTCCAAATACGTCGTATCTGCTGTACCAATTCCTGTTACATCAACATATACTGTATCATCACTGGTTGGACCAATGATAGCCAATTGAGCAGTGCGTACAGTTTTATCTATTGGTGTATAGGTAATCTTCAATGAACGTGTCTCATTCAAATCCAATTTTGTACCAGTAAGGGCTGCCGCGGATGCTGCATCAATCTTGAATGTTGGATCTGCTATAACAACTCCCAATACAGGGAATGGTACATTTCCTGTATTCTTCACATTCGCAATGATATCTCCACTGGAACCAATACAAATATCTTTCACAATACCACCGGTCGCTTCTATCTTCGGATCAGGACGGAATGGGTCAATACCCCAACCTGTCCACTTCGATGTCACTGAATTCGATGCATCACTCTCGGTCTGAAGTTCGGCTACGGCTGCACCTGCCTTCTGGGCTTGAAACTCTGCTTGGAATTCAACATACTCTCCCTTCTTCAAGATGCGAGGAAGATTCAGTGCTGCTTTATCATATTTAAAGCCTTGTGTGCCATACGATGCATTTGTTTCACTGATCGTACCTGATGTCACAACAATCAATTCCTTCAACTCTACATCATCGGAGAAGTCTCCGCCATTTGCATCTGTTGTTCCAATATTGGTGATGCGAACCATCTTGCGATTGATTGGCTTCACTACGCCTTGGACGATCGTTGAATCAAAATTGTAATCTTGGGTCTGCAATTGACCAATGATTCCTGCGCCACGAAGTGGAGGATCAGTTGGAACTGTTGTACCCATATCTGTCTCAAAGGTCACTGTTAATTTGTCATCACCAATAACCGTTGGGCTAAATGCTGCTTCAAATTTCTTCACTTCACCAGGTTGCAAGGTCACACCATTGAAGATATTCTTATCAAAGGCAAACACTGCATTGGGTGCAGAAGATTGAATCACGCGTATCGGACCATTACCGATATTCTCTAGGACAATACCTGTGCTATCCATATATGGACCATTGGCAATACGCTTTCTACCCCAGTCTGCACCGCGTGCAAGCAAACCGCCTTCTATTCCTTTGCCTTTGAGTTCACCAATGCTATCGCGTGTGCGGGCATCACTTGTGAATACAATCGCATCTGCATAATTCAATGCATCAACTGCAGTGAATTCTACATCCAATTGACGACTCTCTCCTGGCTTAAGAACTAAAGGAGTCTGAGCGCTGATTGCAGGCCAGCTGAGAAGCTTGAATACTGCAGGATCTTTCGGAAGACTATAACCGGTGATTGTTAATTCTGCATCACCTTCATTGCGAACGATCAATGGCTGAACGACTTTTGTGCCTTTCTTGATTGTTCCAAAGTCAATCTCACTCACATAGATAATCGGCTCACCCACAACTGCCTTTACTGTGCCTTTCTCGGCTATCACGCAACCATCATCCATCAAGAATGCATCGCGGAATTCACCTTTGGCATCACTCTTGAAGCTCACCTGTAATGTTACCTTTCCACCGGCAGGGATTGTTAATGGGAATGTTGCATTCAAAATGGTGAATCCTTGACCACCTGATTTCAATGTCAGATTCTTGACAACAGCTGCTGAGTTCTTGTTCTTGTTCACAAGATCAATACTCTTGGTGATAGTCTCACCTGGTTTGCATTTGCCAAAGTCTGTATCCTTGGCTTCGATGTCAACTGAAAAGGCCTTATACATGATGTCGATGATCGTGTCATTACCCGCGCGATCTACAAATACAAGCATACCGCGTGCATCTGTTGCAGGATCAATCACCTTGAGAGACCAATCTGTTTTGATTGTTGTTCCCGCAATGAATTCTCTATTCTTGTCATAATCAAATTCATAATTATAACTTGAATCCAAATCCATGCTTCCATTCTGGATTAGGTTTGACAGTGTCTTTTTTCTCCAAATCTCCCAAAGCGACAGATGTTGGAAATCCATAAGAATCAAAATTGGCAAATCCATATGCATACGCAGCAAATGGAGCACTTGAACGAATGCGGAATACACCATCACCATTCAATTGCAAACGCTTCATGGAATAATTCTTTCCGCGAATTGGAACAGCAAATTTGTATCCGGGACTTGGTCCAAATTGCACATTCACTTTTTTCCAGGTGAACTTTCCATTCACAACTGTTGCAAATTCCAAATCATCCGGAACAGCGCCATCCGGTGTATTCTCATACACGAGATTGACGAATTGTCTCGTAAATGGAAGTGAGCCACCTTTTGCATTTGGGGTTGCAAACACGATTTCTTTTTGATATTGTTCAAGTGGAGTAAGAACCATTTGGAATGGATCACTCTCAATATTGTCATCAGCTTGGCCGGGATTATAAAGCATCACATAAATCGGCTTATCCGCAGAGATAACTTTACATGGTGTACCACCACCTGCAACGACCGAACTAAGATCACCATCAAAAGCACGACGCTCAATGAATGCATCACCTTCGCCGCGTGAATTGAGCGTAAGGCGCATCCAGTCTTTACCATCGCGGTATACTCTGGTATCTTTTTCTTTTGCAAAAACGCGAATCACCGGTGCTTTTTGTCGACCCACAATAGGAGTCACGTGCAATTCCTTACCCCATGTGAATGTCGGTAATTCCATCTCATTCGTAACATCGCACCAAGGCACTCCAGCAGGAACATTGGCACATTGATTACCGGAAACAACACCAATTGGTTTATTTGCTTTGACTAATGAACCGGAAATATCTTGAGCATCGCCCGCATCTGCAAAACACCATACATCTCCTTTCATCATGGTAACGGTTGCTTTTTGTCCTTTGCGTAGACCGCCCGTTGTA
>RGCF01000130.1 GCA_009919265.1 Bacteroidota bacterium
AAATACGGTTTCATTTCCGCATGTATGTGATGCGAATATAGCGCCATGTGTCATGGAATCTTCAAACAATTCAGCAGACCAATGATACACATTATTTTCTTTGTGGTATGTGACTGCTCCATTTGGGTGGAAATTGTAAAATTCGCCCGCTGGTTTGGCATTGAATGCCTCAGAGATCAGTGGTTTAGGAGGAAAGACGCGCAGTTCTTCTGTGCTAGTTCTTTTCCGTAATATATATCCATCGGCCCAGAATCCAGTTTCTATTCCATCATTTCCAACGACTTTGACACTTATTCCTTCCCGTAATTTGGCACGAGCTGCGAATGGTGGGATAGGTCTTGGATCATATGTGAGTGTAGGCTTGTGACACCCAGGTAGGTGAAGAATGGCGGTTTGACAATATGTTTTTTCCATACTATCTGGCAGTGAAATAAAATTATATCAATTTTTTACACGGGCACATTTTCTAGAAATGTCTTATAGACGACTAATCCGGAATCATTACATGGAAATACGTATATGTATGTTTGTTTACCGGCAGAGATTGTAAGAGTTGCTCCATCGCCTCTTGTATAGTTATAGCGGACACTTACAATGTTTTTATAGGGAAGAAACTGTCGTATGACGCCATCCGCTTGTATATTCTGTTCCTGTATATCAACTCCATTTTTTAGGAAAAGAAACGTGGCCGAGGGGCAGCAATTCATATGGTCTAAAAGTGTGTGATAATAAATATAGAGATATGTATGGACACAACATAACAAGAGAAGATATTGTGAAAGTAATATCTTCTATATCGGATGAGAATCTCATAGAAGTGTTTGTCCAAGTTTTTAAGATTCGCGATGTGCGAGGGTGTGGATATAAAGATTTATTTTATCTAATGATGGGAACGTTATATGAATTTTATCCAGGGATTGTGACGAGTCTTTTAGAATTTGTTCCTAAATATGGTAGCTGGAAAGATATGTTTATGTTTTTGGAAAGGGGATATAGTATTCCTGCGAATGTTATATATGAAATAGCGTCTAGGCAACTTGTGGAGGATGAGAAGAATTTTGTGGAAGGGCCGCATAGTTTTCTTGCAAAATGGGCGCCGAGGGAAGGGAAGCAGTTTAGTCATTTGGCAAAAGAGTTTGCCTATTATTTGGTTGGGCGGACGAATGGAAAGCATTCCCAGATTATGGCGAGCTATAGGAGGCGGATGGCAAGACTAAACATGAAATTGGAAACGGTGGAAACGTTAGAGTGTGCAAATCGCTGGGACGAAATTGACTTTCGGATTGTTCCTATGGGGGCAATGAATTGTAAGCGCGCGGCGTATGCGAATGAGGCGTTGGATGGATCTGTGCGAAAGCCGAATGATAGGAAGCGGGAGGTGTGTCGTAAAAACTTTCTAGAATTTAAAAAAGATCTGGAAGAGAATCCACGTGAACATGTGCCTATACAGGAGGACCGTTACAATCCTATACGCGTCAAAGTAAAAGAATGGTTGGAGGGTGGATGGCGCGGCACTTAAATGAGATCTTTCATAGTGAGTATAGGAATGTTAGCACCTCTTCGTAGAACACTTGTATATTTTGTGGAATATTTCTGGGGGAAGAATGATACAGTTATTACATCTGTGGCAAAGGAGACATCCCCGGATACACTGAACGATTATGTTAGAGATCCCAAGATAGCAACTTCGAATATAGAACATACTATCGAGGATAATGAGAAGCCTTCTTACAATCTTCGCGAGAGGAAGCATATAAATTATTTGGAGGGATCCGATGAATCTGAATAAATTTGAAGGGTGATGAAGGTGTGTTGGTATCATGGACGATCCGCGCAAAACAGTGGAAGAAGCTAATCGTAGAGTCTTACGCATATATACTCTTGGGTATTATGATGGAATACTGGTGGGTGGAACATGTGGGATCATTCTTGGCCTAGGAATAGGTATGATTGTTAGTTTGACATATATGTATAATCAAAGATTGCATACAGCACTAGAAGTATCTAGAATTAGCAATCTGATGAAAGAGGCACTTAAAAAGTGTCATCTTGGAATATTGGTTCATTCATCAAAAGTTGCCAACAGTTTTGAATCGTAAAACGGCAGCTTGCCAGACATATCCCGGACTATTTTTTTGTTTTTTAGGTTCGTACCGTTTCGGATCTTAAATCGTAGGGTTTGTTCTTGAAAGGGTATCCATGAGATATATCCATATAGTTGGATGCTATAGACTGCGTTTTATAGGAGTTGTTGTAAGCTACTGCTATAAAAAGAAATGCCGTGTGCATGTCAGTTGCCGCCTGAGATATATCCTGATGCGAGTGAATGGGGTCCTATTCTTTGGAGTATTTTACATGGTATTGCGGAGCGCGCAGGTTCTACGACGTTTCCTCAGTTTCAAGGGGATGAGCGCAGAGCATTGATTCGCATTATGAAATCACTAGTGAAAGTGATACCATGTCCATCATGTAAGGAGCATTATGAAGTGTATTTGAAGGAGCATCCTGTAGAGAAGACGATTATGACAATTGCGTATATACATCTACAGGAATACTTGAAGACGTGGTTTTGGGAGCTTCATAATTGGGTGAATGAATCGCTGGGCAGGCCACTGTTTCTGTATGTAGATTTGACGCCAATGTATCGTTCGGTGAATCTAAGGCAGCGTTTAAAAGACTTGGATGTTCCTTTACAACGAGCAATACGTCTCCGAGCAGGGCAGCTTCTTGGATATACAGAGTTTGTGAATCAAACTAAGATATTATTTTCTATCTATGGTATTTAGATGGGTAGGAAGCGTGTATCTCGTTTGCGTAAATATACGCGTGGAAAGACGCGTCGGTATAAAAGGCAGCGTGGTGGAAATCCGGAAAATCCGGATATTTTAGCGAATACAGGTGCTCCATATCCTTCTGGGCAGCCGGATATTGATTTTAATGTGAAATTCCAGCCAAATATTAAAAATTCTGGGACTATTTTTGGAAATAAAATGACAAAGAGTGAGGCGAAGGCCATTCTTTCCAGGCCATATACATCATGGAAGGCCCCCGCCGAGAATAAGCTTTATACATTCTTGTGTTGGGATCCTGATATTGAGCCGCCAGATGCCGCGGGAAATTCTATACCGAATAATGGATATCTTCATTGGCTTGTAATTAACTGTAATGGCAAGAATGAAGAGTCGGGGCAGCAAATAGTGGATTGGACACCACCTTCCCCGCCTTCAGGAGAGCATCGTTATATTTTTGCAATTTTTGAACAAAAGGAGTCTTTACAAATAAACCCAGCGCCTCCTCGTGAAAAATTCAATATTTCTGAATTTACAAGGCAGCATAACTTGACTCCTTTTACGAATGGATATAAAGGTGTGCGTGTAAAGGCAACTTAAATGTTCGCCTAGCATATTTTATAGAATGGCACAAACTCTACGAGAATGTCTCGCAGAGTTTGTGGAGAAACCACCCGCATCCATAGAGTTTTATATACGAGAACCCGCAAGATATAGGGCCAAGTTAGAAAAGGAGTTACAGGTGACATTGCGTGGGTTTGAGCGTGTAGATGGTGCGAAGCGTGTGGCAGAAGGACATCCGGTAAAATCTGCTACGCAGAGTGAAAAGGTGCGAACGATAGAAGAGATAGGGGATGTATTGAGTTACGTGGAGCTAATGAAGCGTGTATTAAAGACGGATGTATCGCATATCTGTGTGTTTGAAGAGTATTGTACTACAGCGAAGGATTTCAGTTTAGAGAGGATATGTGCGTATATACGGAATGTGAAGGAAATGGCGAGGCGATTTACATTTGTGGGGACGGATGATTTTCTTTTATTTGGGGCGGAAGGATTCCAAGTAGTGCGTCCTATTACACCTGCGATGAAGGCGACAACGAATGTTAAGCGGCCCGTGGCGTTTTTAATAAGTAGAGCAATGATGGAGAAGGTGGTTGGGTCGTATGAATATTTGTTACGGAACAAGGTAGTAGTGGCGATGGATGAGCTCTTGGGGCTTGTTCTACGTGCCCAGAAGCGATGGGCTGTGTGCGCAGAAGAAGAATTTTTTAACGTAGAAAAATCCCCTGCTTGAATAGGGAATGGTGAAAAGTCGGAAATATACCCGACGACGCGCGAAACCGACAAAACCGAGGCGTAGTAGACAAAAGGGGGGGACAAAAAAGCATACGAATCTGTTCAAGGATGCGTATACGATTACGTTACCTTCGCATCCATACCGTTGGGAGGAAATGAATCGGCAGGCAAAAGAAGCCGGAATACATCTTCAGAAATGGAACGGTGTTGTGATAAAAAAGGAGGATATTCATACACTGCCTCAGCTTGGAGTGGGAACGACCAATTTTAAGAATCGGAATGGGAATATTATTAATCTAGGTGTGATTGGTGCATATTTAGCGCATCGGAACTTATATGATCATATTATGAAAACTGCGGATGATACAAAGGCAACATTCATCTCGGAGGACGATATACATATTACTCCAGATTTCCATGAGAAGCTTCTTGCGTTGGAGGATGAAATACAAGCCCATGCGTCGGATTGGGATATGCTTTTTTTGGATAAAAACACTCCTACGATACAAGGTAAGAAGGTATCGGAACACTTGATAAAGCTGGATAAGGATATGACGGCTACGAAGAATTGGGGTATATGGTCCTATATTGTTCGGAATGCTAGTATTAGATCTAAAATTCGTCCATGTATGGAGCATATGATAGATGTTCCAGACATACATTTAGCAAAATTCGCGGACAAGATAAACATGTATGTGATAACTCCCCCGATCACATACGGGCATCCCGGGATCGGGGCAAAATCTATTGTGACGGAATTGGAATCCAAGTAAATATTTAACGCGTATTACGTCTCCTGCGTAGGTTTCTACGTTTTATCTTTCGGGTATAGCCTCCTGAGTGTTTTTTTGGGGGCGGAACGTGTGCATTTTCTAGATATAGGCATTCTTTTGGAATTGGGTGAAAGATAGTCAACCATACACGTTCAAAATAATGGCCGACTTCGGGATTTGAATGTTGTGGGAACTCGTCTAAAAGCTCTTTATACGATTCAAGTTTCCTATGATGTATATGTGCTTTGCTTACTGCGAACACACCTCCATATGCGACATATTCAGTATGAATTCCTTTGAAAAATTTGTCATACCATTTTTCAAAGGGGCGCACCGTAGCGGGGAACGCAACATTTCGGGAAATATTTTCTTGATTATTTTTATTGGAAGAACGCCAACTATTTACTTTAAATCCATTATATTTGGTTGTATAGTCGGGTTCATGTCGCACACGAAAGGCGGAAGTCTTTGTTTCAAAGACTTTAGGAATAATGATTCGTAATGTGTCATTTTTATGGGGAAGATTTCCTATAGAACCCGTACAGAAAACGGTGACATCCGCCAATGTATTATAATTCTGAACGATATGATACATATAAGTGTGATCGCATCTCCCAATGTTATCAAGTTTGATGATTTCTATATTTTGTTGGATGGGTGGATGTGGATCCTTACCCTTTGTGTAGATATAGATCTTACGGAATGATTTATCTTCAAATTCTTTCATCCAGGATAAATTTTCTTTATAGTATGCGATTACCAGATCACATGTGAATGTATGCATCTTATTCTAAGGTGGTAAAAAAAATTGAAGCGGCATACTTATAGGTATTATAGCACCTCCAATGAACATCTTTTACGTATCACACAAACCATCTCGCTGTGCGCGCTGGCATTGTGACAAGCATGTTGTAAAGATGATTTTGGAAACGACCCAGCTTCTTTACACAGCTCATTGGGTTCTTATGGTTCATCCTGAGTTTGGGACTGCCCCATATCGTAAAGATATGAGTGAGCGGGGATATAAATCTATTCGGAACAGAAAACATCCATCTGCTATTTGGACACGGGAGAGTCTACAGCACTATATGTGGTTATGCCAGTTAGGAAAACATTTATGTCAGGAATATAAATACCGGTTTGGATCAAACAAGGAGCACAGTTGCGAGAAGCATATTGAGTGGCTTACTGCGAACCCTCCTGTCGAGTTAAAAGAGAATGGTTGGAAACAGCCACCTCAGGCCATGCCTGAAGAATTTCAACGGTCTAATTCTATTTCCGCATATAGGGCGTATTATCTTGGTGCGAAAAGAGATCTTCTGAAATATACAAAGAGAAGAACACCGCACTGGATTTCGAAGGCCTAAATTTGACATATCTCCCCCTTTTTTGTATGTATAAAGATATGAAGCTATGTAGTAAATTTCCAAAATTCACCCTATTAAAAGAGGGAGTGGCACCTGATATGAAGCGATTCATGTTGATAGGTCCGAAGGGTGTTGAAATACCCTCTATAGAAGATACACGGAATGATTGTCAGATATATATAAAAGAAACATTGGAGGATAATGATATACCTGAAAAAGTAGAACATGTGAAGGATGGTGTAACGTATTCCATATATGTTTGGAAAACTGCGTATGCTGCATTTTACAGAGGTGAAGATATGTGGATACCCATTTTAGATACAGATAGGAGAAGTTTATTTACGGGATCTTTCTTGTATAGCTCAGAAAAAGCTTCCAAAGATCTTCTGGAAGTGCAAATCATGCGTCAGCAGTTTCAACGATGCCGCATGATTGGAAAAATAAAGGAACTGGAAAATAGGAAAGAGGAAGTATGTCCAATACCGAGATTTGTAGGTGAGATACTAAAAAAGGAGGCTATTGCAAAAAAGGAAGTATGTCCTATAAGTTTAAACCCATTGGAAATGTGTGAATCTATTATTCTCACGAGTTGCTACCATCTCTTTAAAGAAGAATCCATTCAAGAGTGGCTAAAACGAAGCACGGCATGTCCAATCTGTAAACAGGCAATAACATCCAAGCGACTCATTTAATAGCGTGAATGTATCAAAAATATTACTATTCCTTTGAGGCAGTGTAACTAACTTGGATACTTCACGGTATATAAGACGCCCGAAAGAAGTATGATAATTACAACAATTTGAACAAGAATAAATACGATTGTTTTATATCTTTTTTTAGTGATATGGCTATACTCAGAACGAGGAGTGGGAATTTGTATACGTAAAGTTTCTGTGGCATCGAATACCTCCATGTATATGATATGGTTGGGGGCGGAATCCTACAATTTTACCGGCAAGTTAATAGGGGATGAGCCAGTCGCCATTATTTCTCATTTTCGTTTTTTTAGCTCCGCCTACTAGGTAATTATAATGGAGAAGAAAGCTGTCTCTTTTTCGAAGAGAGCCATTGTTATAAAGGCTTGCAAACGAGCCATTTGGATAGAGATTACGTGGAAGTGTCATAGCAGGAATAGAAAGGCGTTGTAACATCGCATTGATAAATACTTGATCTTCAGGGCTGGATTTCCACAAATCATTCGTGTCATTGTTTACTGTAAATACACGCGTATCAAGTCCATGAGACCATGCTAGGAATCCACTACAGGCGTTCGGACAACTCGGAGTTCCAGCGCAATCCACCCGGGTTAGTTCATCGCATTGAAGATATAGTTTGGGAGCTGCCGGGGAGCTTAGACGATGAAGAATATCTGGAAGAAAATTGGAATAGACGGCAATATCGCCATCCATATAGATTCCGAAACGGACAGCCGGATTGGAAGAAAGATATGCGAGGAGTTCCAGTTTTTTGAGATTGAGAATTTGGAAATGTTTTGTTCCGAAGGGGCTGATTTCTGTTCCGAACTCTTGGAGAAGGGGTTTCATACGGATGCAAGGAATTCCGAGTCCCCGGAAGAAATGAAAAGATCCGGTATCCACGCAAATGACGCAAAGCTTCCAGGGTATTTTGATATCTTCTAGATGTTTTACGAGATTGTATGTTAAGAATTTGTATCCATTGGAAGTGAGAGTGAATACGAGCGCGCCATCGGGAGTGAGAAAGGGTGTGATTGACTCTGCGAGCATTTCTTATCTTGCGTAGAGTTTCAAAAGAGCTTTCCGACGCATGGAGATTCATATCGGTACCGCTAAATTATTTAATTTAATTGAGATTACAATTAGACCAGCTGTCATTTTAAATTGGCGCTTTAACATAAAATTGATGAACCTACATATATTTAAATATATTCATAAAATGAGTATATTTGATAAAATGATGAAGGCAGCGAACACGTGTCTAAAAGAT
>RGCF01000014.1 GCA_009919265.1 Bacteroidota bacterium
AGACATTACAGAGTTGGACAATTCGATTTCTTCATGATCAATAAAGTCACCACTATTATAGAGACCTCTCATAAATTTCTTTCCACCCGATACACTATCAAACCATGCCACAGTATATTCTGCATCTTCTCTCTTTGTGATATCAAGATATTCGGAATATCCATTGAATTGCTCTGAAAAAGTTTTCATCATTGGGGATTTGATAGGTACTAATTTGAATTCTGCCCATACAATAATCCCTGTAAGACCCAAGCCACCAATTGTAGCATAGAATAAATCTGGATATTCATTCTCAGAGCAAATCAGAATTTCATCAGCATCAGATCTTCTCAATCCAATTCTTTTGACATGATTTCCAAAACTTCCTACTCGGTGATGATTTTTACCATGTATATCATTTGCTATTGCGCCGCCGATAGTAATAAACTGAGTTCCGGGTGTCACAGGAAGGAACCAACCATTTGGAACAATAAAAGAAAGAATGTCTTTCAGAATAATTCCAGCTTCCGTGCATAGGATACCCTTTTCTGGATCAAAAGAAATTACTTTATGAATCCCAGTAATGTCCAATAGTGTACCTGCATCATGTAAACAACTATCCCCATAACTCCTTCTCATTCCTATTGGCAGAAAAGTTGATTTGTTGTTTTTCAAGAATGTAGAAATATCATCTTGCCATGAAGATTGCACAATCAACGAAGGATTTGATGCTGGATAATTTCCAAAGGAATTCATCTTCTTCATAGAGTTGCCGCCATCACAGTTAAGACAATGATGCTCAGCACAATATATGTCATTGGAGTCCGCGCCATTGTAATGATTGGATCATCATGCATTTTCCCTCTATGAGCAAGAAACCATAGTTGTAATAGCCATGTAAGTATAACCGGACATAAGACCCATAAATACTGAGGATGCTTATACAATTGAACAACCGTTTCACTATTAATATATAATGCCAATACCAAAATGGATAGCATAGCTGAAGCTAGTCCTGCGGTCAATAAAATCATCTCATCACCAGCACCATATCCTCTTCCAGGAATGACAGTTATCGAATCTTTTCTGGATATAATTTCTGCATAGCGCTTCACGAATGCAAGACTGACAAAGAAAAACATGGAAAAACCCATGAACCATTGACTTAAAGGAACATGAACTGTTTCAGCACCTGCTATGAGTCGCATTGTGTACAAAACTGCGAGAAGCATTACATCCAAGATTGCAATCTTCTTCCCTACAATGCTGTAGAAAGTAGTTGTAAAAGCATACGCGCATAATACATACACAACTTCCATAGGTAAGACAGCAATAGAAATGATTAGAGAAGTAGCAAATAAGACGCTATAAAGAAATATTCCAACAGGGATTGAGATTTGCCCAGAAGCTAAAGGTCGATATTTTTTATTTGGATGAGATCTATCAGAGTGCAAGTCAAGTACATCATTTAATACATATACCGAAGATGCCATCAACCCAAAAACAATGAATGTTGAAAAGAGTAATGAACAGTTATCATAGGTTAATGTATGAGCCAAGAATGCAGGTAAGAAGACAAGAGAATTTTTTATCCATTGATACAGCCGTATCTGATGAATATAAGTTGATAATGTTGCTTCTTTGTCATCAATAATAGTAACATGTTCATGTGTTTGAAGCAGGGATCGTATTATTGATGGAGATGTACCAACATAATACACTCCTACTGCATGTTTCCAAATTGATAGATCCGCATAATCATTTCCTATATATGCAAAAGATTTCCCTGATGCATGTTCTTGTATCAACTTTGCTTTTATTTCACCTTTTGCATTAATGTCATTAGTTGAAGCTATTAGCCCATTAATGCCCGGAATGCTCTGTTGAACTTCTCGTGCAATTTCTTCCAATGAAGCAGTTGCCAAATAGACTGGTATTTGAGACTGTATATGATCTTTTATAATAGATAGAACTTCAGGTCGAATTGGCAATTGAGAGATGTCCGGTATACCTGCATGTTGAAGACAATAATGCTTTATTGCCAATTTCCCTTTGAAGAGAGCAAACATTAATCCAAACAGTTTCCATGGCGTTCTTAATAACAGCGCACATTGCTCCCAAAGTATGTCAGTCTTTAAAAGAGAGCCATCTAGGTCTACATATAATATCGAGTATGTTGGTGATTGTTGGGTCATGCTGAAGTTGGAATCGATATGAACCTCAATTATATCCACAAAAATACGGTAAATACTCCATGGATTGTTTAATCTTGAAATGTAATGAGCAATGAATTTTGTAATTTATTGATATGAATAGCCATATTCTGTCACAGACACCCAAATATTCAATGCTTTCCTCGCTATCCATACGGAATTTCATTCTAATAGAATCTGCCGATCTGGAGTTCAATTCAGGGTTTACTGTTATCACAGGTGAAACAGGAGCAGGAAAATCCATTGTAATTGATGCTCTACTATGTGCTTTGGGGGAAAGGGCCCAGGGAGATATTCTTAAAAAAGGAACCGAGAAAGGATATGTAGAAGCAATATTCACAATTGATGATGATTTTTCCGTTCCTGCTGAAGTATTAAGCGAGGGATATTGCGAAACAATACAACATAATCAATCTGCAACCATCATTATTCGTAGAGAGTTTTCTTCAAAAGGAATCAATCGATCATTCATAAATGACTCTCCAGCAACTGCATCAATGGCAAGATTATTAGGAGAATCACTCATTGATTTTCACGGCCAACATGATCATCAATCATTATTGAAAGTAGAATCACATCTTACTTTGCTCGATGATGTTGCACAAGTAGAAAAAGAAAAGAATGCATATGTACATCAATGGCAAGAGTGTAAATCATTAAGCAACCAATATCATGATATACTATCTCGAAAAGAAGATATCATTAAAAATAAAGAACAAGTATTGTATTCATTGAATGAGATTATACAAATTGATCCTAAAATTGACGAATTAGAAAATCTTGAAATTGAATTTTCTAAGATAAAACATTCAGTATATATTCAAGAACATTTACAACAGATATTGAATGTTTATTCAGATGAACAGAGCTCATTACTATCAATGATTGGGAAATTAAAGACTTCGCTCAATGAGCTAGCCAGCATTGACCCTGATTATCATGCCCTATTAAATGAATTGTCTTCAGCGCATGCATCACTTGATGAAATATTGCGTTTTGTACAATCAAAGGGATCTGATGAATTGTCCATCAATCCCGATATAATTCAAGAGAGAATGGCGAAACTTCTCTGGCTCAAGAAAAAATATGGGTCAATGGAAAGGGTATTTGAAGTGTGGGATCAATTAAAACAAGAAGCAATGCTATCTGAAGACATAGATGGTGAAATTTCAAAACTTACGCAGTTATTGCATGAATCTAGATTATTACTCGGAAAAAAAGGAATAGCATTGTCTAAGAAACGACAATTAGCCATACCCAAAACGGAAAAACAACTTGAACAATCACTAATTTCTATGGGTATTACCAGTCCTTCATTTACGATTCAATCCATACAACACAGCGTAGAAAAAGCCACTGGAAGTGATATGTATGCTATAGTTGATGGAAATGAGTTTAGTGCTAACAATTCAGGATTAGACAATATAGAATTTCTCATATCTCTAAACCCAGGCGAGGAGCTAAAGCCACTAATTAAAGCAGCTTCAGGTGGCGAGATTTCAAGAATTATGTTGGCATTAAAATCTATTATCAATCAAAGAGCAGGTATCCCCTCTATGGTATTTGATGAAATAGATACCGGAATAAGTGGTAAAATTGCCCGTAAAGTAGGTAATGTCATGCACACATTAAGTAATAGAAAGCAGCTTATAGCAATCAGTCATTCTCCGCAAATTGCATCATTGGCAGATCATCATATAGTTGTCAAAAAAACAGTTTCTGCTACTTCAACAACTGTAGAAGTCAAGCACATTAATGATGCTGAACGAATCAGGGAAATAGCAACTTTGCTCAGTGGTGAAAACATTACAGAAACTTCAATGCATACGGCAAAAGAATTGTTAGAAGCAAATGATATACATCAAGGGAAAGTATCATGATACCTTATAATCTCTCTACATATGATCGATATGATTTAGAAAAAGATTTGTCAGACTTTCTTCAACCTGTTGATATACACAGAGTCATCAGTGCATATGATTTAGCAGAAGAAGTTCATCACGAACAAACAAGAAATGACGATTCGCCCTATTTTTATCATTGTGCGAGAGTTTGCAGAATTCTCATAAAGGAATTAGGCATTCATGATCCCGATATGTTAATTGCAGGATTAACACATGATGTATTGGAAGACTCTCCGACTCTGACACAAGAGGTATTAGCATATAATTTTGGTGATTATCCTGCATTTATTGTTCAAATTCTAACAAAAGACCTTGGTGATCAAAAAAGAGATCCTGATGTAGTTGAAAAAGCACATATTGAATTACTAAGCAAATCTCCTTTAGACTGTTTAATTATCAAGTTATCAGCTAGATTAGACAATTTCAGGTGTTTGGATTTTCATCTAAAAAGGAATCCATTGGTTTATGTCAACCGAACAACTGATTTATATTTACCTCTTGCAGATTCATCGAATCACCCAATTCTACTTAAGTTATCAGAAGAATTAAAAAAAGAACGGAATAAATATCTTGGTTAATATGTCAAAGACTGCAATTGAAATACACGATCTCACGGTAAGTTATAATAGAAAACCTGTATTGTGGGGAATCGATTGTGATTTACCTTCTGGAGAAATGACTGCAATCATTGGTCCGAATGGTGCGGGAAAATCTACATTGATGAAGGCAATGTTGAATCTAATTCCCTGTGCAAGTGGATATACAAAGTTTTTTGGGGAATCAATCAATGATATTAGGTCAAAAGTAAGCTATATGCCACAAAGAGAGTCTGTAGATTGGGACTTCCCAATCACTGTAGAGCAGGTTGTCATGATGGGTAGAAATCATGCAATTGGATTAATGAAACGACCTCGTCAATCGGATAATCTCTTAGTCACAAGAGCACTTCAGCAGGTCGGGCTTGAATCTTTTGCAAAAAGACAAATATCAGAACTTTCAGGAGGCCAGCAGCAACGAGTATTTCTGGCAAGAGCACTTGTACAAGATGCAGAAATATTCCTTATGGATGAGCCATTTGCCGGTGTTGATACAGCAACTGAAGAAATGATACTGGATACATTACATTCAATGAAAGCTTCCGGCAAAACACTTGTAGTCATTCATCACGATTTACTTTCTGTTTCAAAACATTTTGATAATGCGCTCCTTCTTAATTTGAGAAAGATTGCATTTGGTAAAACAGGCGAAGTCCTTAACGACACTATTCTGCAAGAAACATATGGTGGAAAGTTAAGCATCTTATCCGAAGTGGGACAATTGCTAGCAATACAACAAAGAAATACTAGAAAGGGATAAAAATAATGGCGTATTCAATGAATACGCCATCACTTACCGATTTTTCTTTTTATGACGGTTTTTACGCAGACGCTTTTTGCGCTTGTGCGTAGCCATTTTATGACGCTTACGCTTTTTGCCACAAGGCATAATGACCTCTTCTAAAACTATTGAACAATTACTGATTTATATTCGATTTACATTTGCTCAAACAATAACTTTGCTTTTTCGACAATTTCAGGGTTATCCCCTTTGTCTATGCACACTTTCATGCTCTCTTTTGCTTTAGACTTGTTACCATCACGATAGTGAATCACCGCGATATTAAACAAAGCAAATGCATTATTTGGTTGCATTGTCAATACATGTTCAAGAATTGATATCCCTTCATCTGACTTTCCAATATTGTGAAGGGAGTAACCATAATCAATCATCACGCTGATGTTTGACGGGTCAAACTCTTTAATGTATCGTCCATATAAGAACGAAGATTGCTGAAAGTCACCTCTATCATAAGCTTCATTAGCTAAACGAAGAGTTTCTTCTCTTCCAGGCTTCTGTTGCTCTATGACATATCTTGAAATGGCGAAGGAAATAGAACTAATGACAAAAATTGAAGCAAAGGCAATCCAAGCCAGTTTTCCGATACGGAAGCGTGATTGCTTATTGTCATTCATTCAAATAATTCAACCTTTCTTTGTTTTTGTTGATGTTGCCTTCTTAGCAATAGAATTTGTACCTGTTTGATCCTTATCTTTCAGAACATCATCTACATGCTCTTGAAAATCAGGAGATGCTTTGAATACAGGTACATATCTTTTGTCCAGAGCTACTGGAGTTCCAGTTCTCGGATTTCTTGCCATTCGCGACTTGCGACTCTTAACTGAAAATACACCAAAACCGCGAAGTTCAATACGACCACCATTTGCCAATATCTCCATAATTGAAGAAAGAACACCTTCAAATACGGCTTTTGTTTGCACTTTTGATAGTCCGGTCTGATTTGATATCTGCTCTACAATGTCTGCTTTCGTCATTGAACACACAATAACTATAGTGAACAATATGGTGAAACTGAGCCACTAAAATACGAAAGAATCACTGAATAGCCCAATAAACAACAAATTTCACCAAATAATACAGTTCATGGGTAGTGATTAACAATCAGTATATTTTCAATGAATCTGTAGAAAACCTGGATTTATTCCCCATATAAGTGCATTAGAATTGGGGTAAATAGGGCATTAATGCCACTATTTGCTCCTTTTTTGACATTAATAACACATTGAATGCATAACCCAATCCGGTACGAATTTCTTTAGGCATACCGTTAATCATTTGCTCCATATTCGAAAATCCAAGCATTGCTGATACAACTTTGCGAATACTGACTTCTTCATCGCTATCATTATCACCAGTGAGAGATGAAAGTAACATCGATAGAGGATCTTGTACTTTGGGATATGAAACAATATGTGCTCTTTTTTCTGCGGGTATTCCAATTCTCTTTTTTGCCAATGATATTGCGAGTTCAATGCCACCAAGCGTATCAATCAATTTTCTTTGATGAGCATCACTTCCCAACCACACTCTACCTTTTGCAACTGATCTTGCTTGCTCGAATTCCATTTTTCTACTATTAGCAACTTTCGAAACAAAGCGTTGATAGATTGGATACATTTGATCATAGAATTTTTTCTTTCTAGACTCTGTCATTGGCAGCATCAAATTCATATCCTGCGATGATGCACCTGTTGATAGTGTATCCATTGTTATTCCGAGCTTCGTCATTGCATCCCCAAACAGAGGAATGATACTAATGACTCCGATTGAACCAGTAATTGTTTGTGAATGAGCAATAATTGTATCACAAGCCATTGGAATATAATACCCCCCGGAAGCTGCAACATCACTCATTGATGCATAGATTGGCTTCTTTTTCTTTAATGATTGAATCATATCCCATACTTCATCTGAAGCTATGACGGATCCACCAGGACTATCTATTCTAAGAATAACAGCTTTGACATCTTCATTTTCATAAGCATGTTTAAGATCTTTAATCAATGAACCAGATGCAATTTCTTGAGTTCCTTGATCAAATGGATTGGACTGGCCATTAGTTCCAGATCGAATCGCTCCAACAGCTGATACTATGGCTATTGAGCCAGATTTATCTGCAAATGATTTATCAAACTCTTCGCATTCTGCATTCGCATAGTCCTCAAGATCGACCATTGAAACGGTTTCAAGAGTATCAGTCTTCGAAGTTTCCTTTTTCCGAAGAGCATTCATCCGATATCTGATTTTATCTTTTACTTCCCACTCTTGAGCAATACCATCAATGAAAGAGTGAGCTTTAAGTGAATCTGCAGTATATGTACCTATATCAAAAGCAGTCTTTACTGCCGACATCGGAAGCTTTCTTTGCATGGAAATAATCTCATACATGCGATTTGCTCTGGATTGAATGATGGTAAGTAATTCTTCCTTAGCAGGAGGAGTAAAATGTTCTTGTGAAAATGATTCACCAGCAGACTTATATTCTTCAAATTGCTGAACATACATAGTTATACCAACTTTGGCGAGCAGGTTTTTGAAAAACAATGCAGATACACCGGGCGCAGATAATTCTGCCAAACCTTCTTTTGGCATAAAGATGGAATCAGCAATACTAATCATCATGTAATCACTTCTGCTTGCTGTTTCCATATATGCATAAATAAATTTCCCTTTACTTTTAAATGATCGAAGTGCCACAAGCATTTCTTCTAATTTGACAAATCCCATTTGAGATTCTCTAACAGGGATATACATACCTTTAATTCTAGGGTCAACTTCAGCTTTTCGAATCGTCTCTAGTATTTCATAAAAACCAAGTGGTTCAGAATCGTCAAAAAGTCCTTTACTACTACCATACTCACTTACCTGTGAAGGTAATACCAATTTCAGAACACTGAATTCATCAACTTCAACTGTTGAATCTGAATCCAGGAAAAAACCAAAGCTGAAAATCATGAGGAATACGATTCCTAAAGCAATACCAATAATCATCAAGATTTTCTTTGTTGAAGATTGTTTTTTCGATCCTAAAGGGGGTACAATAATGGTGTTCATCGCTCTATCTCATAATGACGAAAAATGCTATTAAGCAAATAACTATACGCCTTGTAACATTAATAGTTACTGAATTTGGAACTTTTTTGTTCTCAATTCTCTTAGATTACAAACTTACGACTTTTCACTCTTCCCTTTGGTCTTGAAGTACATGGATAAAAGTCCAATCATAGAAATACGATCATTATGCAAAACATTTGGTCAATTTAGAGCAGTAGACAACTTAGATATAACAGTTAACCAAGGCGATATTTATGGGTTTTTAGGCCCCAATGGAGCTGGGAAAAGTACTACTATACGCATGTTACTTTCATTAATTTCTCCCACTTCAGGAAATATTTCTGTATTTGGCCATTCTTTACTCACCCATAGAAATCAAATCCTTTCCGGCATTGGAGCAATTGTAGAAAAACCAGACTTCTATCTCTATCTAACTGCAGAACAAAACATCAATATTCTGGCAAAGCTCCATGGCATTGATTTAGGAATAAAAGAGATTCACAGGGCTTTGGATCAAGTTGGGTTACTTGATAGAGCAAAAAGCAAAGTAAAAACATTCTCTTATGGCATGAAACAAAGACTTGGCATTGCACAAGCACTTATACACAATCCACAACTCATTATTCTCGATGAACCCACAAATGGATTGGACCCAGTAGGTGTAAAAGAAATTCGTGAATTGATTCTCAAATTGCGTTCAGAACAGGATAAGACGATCTTTTTATCCAGTCATATCCTACCAGAAGTTGAGTTAATTGCTAACAGAATGGTTATCATTAATAAAGGTTCGGCTGTCATTGAAGGAAGTGTCAATGAATTACTCAATTCCGGTATGCTGACTGTCAATTTTTCGATAGATAATATTGAAAAAACAAAAGAAGTGTTGAGAGATTCCCAATTCGAATCATCTGTATTGGGATTTTCAGAAGATTCCAAGTTGTATATAAAATTGTCCAAAGAGCGAATCACAGATTGTACATCTTTCTTGGTTGATCATGGCATTGGTATAGATGGAATCAGCTCCACAAGATCACTAGAAGAATATTTCCTTTCAATCACGAGACCCTAACCATGTTCTTTACTGTATTATCTATTGAATTGTCTAAGATATTCTCAAAAGGAAGATCATATATAGGATTTGGTGCAATTACGGTCTTGGTTCCCATTGTGCAAGCAGCTATGTATAGTGAGGGCGAGGCTTATTTTTCCCTATTCACGCAAGGTTTGCAACAACAATTCAGTTTTACAGGTACATTTTTGAATGGATACTTAATTGCCTTTGTAGTATTACAAAGTCTTTTGGTGCATGTACCCTTATTAGTGACTTTAGTTGCTGGTGATATGCTTGCTGGTGAGGCGACTGGCGGTACATATAGAATACTCTTTACCCGGCCAGTTTCAAGATATACAATCGTATTAGCGAAATATTCCGCTGCACTACTCTATACAATAGGCTTAATAGCTTGGATGTCGATTTTATCAATGGGACTAAGCTTACTCATTTTTGGTCCCGGGGAATTATTCATTGTTTCGAGTGCAATTACAGTATTACCCAAAGATGATATCATCTGGCGATTTGCCTATGCTTATTTATTTGGCATTTTAAGTATGTCAACTGTAGCCTCAATTTCATTCATGTTTTCAGCTCTTGTTGAGAACTCAATTGGCCCAATTGCCATGACTATGGCTATTATTATTGTCTTTACTATTATCTCAGCATTAGATGCAGGATTCATTAAGGACGTAAAGTACATGCTATTTACCAATCATTTGATTTCATGGAGATTGTTTTTTGAAGAAACAGTTCCGGTGGATAGAATTCTATTATCTACATGGGTATTAGGGGGACACTCACTCTTTGCACTACTCACCGCTTTATTTGTCATTGTGAAAAAAGACATCCTTTCTTAAAGAATATTCGTAACTTTTGGCGCTTTTTATTGTCTCTATCCAAACGGAGAACTGACATGTCAGCTTGGCGCATTTTACAAATAGTCCTCATAGTCGCAACCATAACCCTCATAGGACTATGGATACAAGATGGACTTCAGGTTTTTACAAAAGACAAATCTGAACGTATTACTCTCATTAAAGATGATATTTTTGGTACCACTGTTGAAAAAAGAGAATGGGTTGATGATTTTCAACTAGGCCTACTTCCAGATGATCCTATGCAACCATTTCGGTCACTTTCTTTTTTCATTGTACTATCATCTCTGAGCACAATTCTCATCCAAAGAAAAATTCATCAACATTCTAACCAACAATAATGCATATGAAAAGTATATTCATTTTGGTTTCATTTTTGTATTTCTCATTCAATGCAAATGCCACGCAAATGGGAAATGTAAAAGGAAAGAGAACTGTTTCATTAAATAATTCCGTTGGCACCTCAATTGCAAGATTTTTTAGTAATTCCCCATTGGAAAAATTTGAAGGTAATTCGCAGTCATTACAAGGTACATTTACTCTAAATGCAGATCAACTTGAACAAAGTTCAGGTCAAATTGCATTTCCTGTCACTTCTATGAAATCTGGTTTATCCAAACGCGATGATCACATGTATGGGAAAGACTGGCTTGATGCAAAAGCATTCCCGATGATCTCATTCGATGTAAAAAAATTTAGTGGCATTACCATTAAAAAATCTGATAATTCAAGTGTTGAATTTTCAGCAACTGCCGAAGGTACATGCACATTAAAAGGTTCCTCAAAGCCTACAAAAGCAAAAATATATGTCAAGTATGTCTTTGAATCTGAAAACACAAAAAAAAGAGCATCTGGAGATCTAGTAATGGTAGATGCTGATTTCTCAGTTTCCCTAAAGGACTTCAATGTTCTTGGCAAAGGCGATATCATTGGTACAAAGGTTGGTGAGAACATAGATCTCGATATCAAACTTTTCGGAAATACTAACTAATTCTTGAGGAGCTACATGAAGTTCAGTCTTTTACTTTGCACACTGTTTGCTTGTACTTTTTTCAATTCATATGCTGATCCTAATGGAAAAGCTGGCCGATTGCTTTCAAATTCAGGTGGTTGCGGTGATTGTCATGGAGGATCTCCAACTTCACTTACAACCATAACAATGACTAGTAAAACAGGGTCATTTACTGTAAAGCCAGGAACAAAGCTAGAATTGACAGCTGCCGTTGCTCACCCTTCTAAATCTGCAGCAGGAATCAATATTGGAGTAAAGTCTGCTCCTAATGCAAATACAAATATTGGTACATTAGATGTAGTTACCGGGCAAGGATTAAAAAAGTCATCTGCTGAATTAGTCCAATCTGCACCAAAGAATATGACAAATGGAAAAAGTGAATTTACATTTACTTGGACAGCTCCCACACAAGAAGGTGTTTATTACCTAATGGCAACCGGAAATGCTGTAAACAGAGATGGTGGTCAAAGTGGGGATGCATGGAATTACATGCAACCAATTCAATTGACTGTAACTTCTGCAACTGACATTCAAGAACAATCAATCTCTACATCAACAAGATTATATCCTAATCCTCTTCTAGAGAATTCTATCCTTGAATATGAATTATCTGAAACAAGTTCAGTTACATATTCAATAGTAAATACGCTCGGCACCCAATTAATGTATCAGAATATTGGCATGCAAGAACAAGGAAAACATAGTTTAGGTTTATGGGGTATATATTCAATGCTTACCCCTGGACATTATGTTATAACAATACAAACAAGGCAATCTCGAATGGCAATACCATTCATCAAACAATAATTTAAAAAAGCCACTCAATGAGTGGCTTTTTTTATGAATAATGAGGTCGTTCTCTATACTCTATTGGATCATCAAAACCTGCTTGAGCAAAACCTCGTAATCGAAGAGCACAGGAATCACAATGACCACATGCGATGTCATTTTGTGAATAACAACTCCATGTTAAATGCAAAGGAGCTGATAATCTCATTCCTTCAAGTACAATGTCTTTTTTATTCATGCTGATAATTGGTGTGTTGATGCGAATATGTGAATGAGGTTTTGTCCCTGCATCTATCATCGTTTCGAATGCATCGAAGAATTCTCTTCTGCAATCTGGATATCCACTTCCGTCTTCTTCTACCGCTCCGATGAATAGTGTATGCGAGCTAATAACTTCTGCCCAACTTACTGCTATTGATAATAAGTTTGCATTTCGGAATGGAACATAACTTGTAGGAATACCCTCTTTGTCTAATTGTGCTTTCTTAATTGGCATATTAATTTCTGTTAAACTGCTTCCACCAATTTTAGATAAATGCGTGATATCTATGTCAAGCCTATTTATGATTTCATAATAATCACAAATATCAGTAAATGCCTTTGCCTCTCTTTCTTGAGTGCGTTGTCCATAATGTACATGTAATGCACATACTTCATAACCAAGTTCTATAGCTATTGCTGCACAGACTGTTGAATCCATGCCACCACTCATTAATACAATTGCCGGCTCTTTCATGATGTCAAATATAAATTGTTATCTAGGATATACTCTTCAACATTCTTAGGAACATAATCTGAAATGGATTGATCACTCATTCTTAATTCACGAATCAGTGTTGATGATACATGAAATAATGGTGTTTTCAATATTAAAGGATTTTTGACATTCAATCCATGAATCAAATCATGTATCAATGTTGTAAGATTTGCTTGCTCAGTTCTTTGGATAATACATAATTGTACTAAACCCAATAATTCTTTCCAATCTTTCCATTCTTTAAATCTATGTGCCTGATCCTCACCTATCAAGAGATACAATGTAGCATGCGGATATGTTTCGAGTAAAGCTTTGACAGTATCAATAGTATATGAGAAACCTTCCCTTTGTATCTCAATATCGGAAACCTTGGCAAGTGCGACATCATGCAATCCGAGTTCAAGCATTCTCAATCGATGTATATCTTCTGCCAAAGGCTCATTCATCCTGAAAGGTGAACGTCTAGCAGGGATGACATAGCACATGTCCAGTTCAATTTGAGTAATAAATGCCCGGACAAATGCAATATGTCCAATATGTACAGGATTAAATGTCCCTCCCATAATACCAATCTTCATTTCTTGCTCCTTGCAGTGTAACCAGCAAAACAGAGAGAAAGCAATGCTATGATTGAAGATATACGAGGAAGTATATCTCCTATTTGTGAATATAACGATGTCATTGAAAGCAGTGGTACCTTGCCAAAAAGTGCTGTTTTACTTTGTGGTTTTGCCATTGATGCAGGTAACCCATTAGGCAGAATAATTCCGGATACTCCTGTATTTCCACAACGGGCAATCGCCCTCCGATTTTCAATTGCTCTCATTTGAGATATCGCAAAATGCTGCATGGGGCCAGGAGTATTGTCAAACCATGCATCATTTGTTATAACGACAAGAAGATTCGCCCCCATGGGAACATAGTTTCTAACAAAATCAGGATAAATAGATTCAATGCATATCACTGTTCCAATTGAAGCGAGCGGTTTGCCATATTTCTTTAGATGTAATGGCGATTGAACTTCACCTTTTTTCCATCCGGAAATTCCAACTCCCCATTGAAGAATAGATCCTAACCATGGAATATCTTGCGAAAATGGGACCCCTTCACCAAAAGGAGTAAGCTTCATTTTCTTATGTACTTGAACAGTTGAATCTTGCACTAATGCTGCAGCATTATATGCTACATAATGCGTGCCCGGTATTAATCGGAATGGTTTTGCAAGTGGTTCTGTCGAAGGGTCTTGTATCAACGGCAAATGGGCAAAGCCTGTAAGTATGGGTGTTGTTCCGATATATGAACGCAGAACAGAAAAATCAGAATAGACATTCAAAGGAATAGTCATAAATGGAATTGCCGTCTCACTCCATACCCATAAATCAGGTTGTTGATTCCCTACTTCAGTCATAATAGATTTATGAATGGATATCTGATCTTCAACTTGGCCTTGCCATTTATTCCATGGATTGATATTGGGTTGAACTATACCAACAGTAATTGTTGAAGAAGTATTCGTTATATCATTAATCGAATGAAGCCTAGTATTTCCATAGAAAAAACTCATCACGATTATCGCAATGACACTCAAAGAAGTAAGCATTGATGTTTTTTTGGACAATTGCAGTACAATGAGAAAGAGAAGCGACTGAATCAATATAAAATAAAAAGACAGCCCCCACACCC
This sequence comes from Bacteroidota bacterium, assembly GCA_009919265.1. Taxonomy (GTDB): domain Bacteria; phylum Bacteroidota; class Ignavibacteria; order Kapaibacteriales; family UBA961; genus UBA961. The sequence goes on from RGCF01000014.1 coordinate 14,719, forward strand.
CGAATATATCAGCACATTGTTCTAATGGAGGAAGTGATATTGCCATATAACCCAATGTTAACCAAGGATATGATAAGTCTGTCAATGAATGAAGCCATTCATAAGAGACATAGAAAATTGGTAGCAATAGATAAACAAAATAGTTCGCCAATCTTTTTCTTACATAGGTTAATGCCAATAATGGGAGCATCAAGAAGAATGGATGCCCGAATTGCAAGGCCACTCCAGCAATAATCAGAAACGGATCGCTTTCTTTTTGCCAACTTCCAACCCACCAATTTGCTATTCCTTGATACAGAAAGAACGTGATATAAAAGTATCGAATGAATCTGCTACTAGTTTTTAATAATTCGGATTCAATAACAAGAAACAGAGGGACGAAGGAAAAGTAAGCTAAAAATCCAAATGGCATTGGAGGGAATGAACATCCAAGAAAAAGACCTGACAAACATGCATAAGCATATGTTTGACTGACATTCTTGGGCATCAACGATTGAACAGAAACATATGATGATAGTGAGGTCATTCTTATTTTTTCAAAGTGGCAAGTAGTGTTTCACCGCCTCTGGTACGTTGATCTTTTTGAACAAGTATATCTGCATCCAACGGAAGTATGATGTCCATTCGAGATCCAAATTTCATCATACCAATTTGTTCTCCCGTTGTTAATGTGTCGCCCTCTTTTACAGTACAAACTATTCTTCTTGCCAAAACACCGGTAATTTGTTTAAATAATACTTTACCAAAAGGAGTTTGAACACCTATTCTGCTTTGTTCATTAAGTTCAGATGCTTTTGGATGCCAAGCTACCATATAATCACCTTGCATATAGCGATAGAATGTAACAGGACCCGAAACAGGAGAGCGATTAACATGCACATCCAAGGGTGAAAGAAAGATACTTACTTGCAGTGCTTTACCTTTAAAAAATTCTTGTTCTTCTATCTCAACAATCTCAACGACCTTTCCATCAGCAGGAGCAATGATCATTGAATGGTCATTGAGCGCTGATTCGGGAACAGTCCGGACTGGATCCCTAAAAAACCATAGTGTAAAAAAGATGATAATGAATCCCAAACCTACAGATAACCATGAGATAAGATTTGTAAATACAAATGCCGCAAGGAGAATCAGCGAAAAACCGATGATGAGCATTGGAATTGCATTGTCATAACCATAGCGAGTTAGCATATTAATTTCCTAGCAGCGTAATTGCACGAACGGATTCGATCATGCGATGATAAAACATGAAATGTTGCACAGCATCCAAAGAGGCTTGAAAAATACCATTATATCTAAAATGGGCGCTACCAGTTCTTGGATCTGCTTCACTTCCTCGTGTATCAGAAAGAATCTCATCAGATTCAGGTAGATCGTCTGCAGCACAATGCATTGTAAGTTCAATCAATTCGGTAGAATCTTCATCCTTACAAGCCCAAAAAGCCAATGGCAATGGTAATTGTTGAATGTCTGACCATTCTTCACTAATATCCAAACTTCCTTGACCTCTCGAAAGATTCCAAGCTATCCATGCATCATATTGCATATCATTCATAGAATAGTCTGGATCCGTGATTTGCGCATCAATAGAAATATCTGGGAATAGATCAAACTTTTCAGCTAAACAAAGTGCTCCTATATGTAACAAGAACACATCTTCTTGAATACCAAGTCGGAGAATCTCTTCTCTTCCAGGGACAAAATGAATTGAACCGATACCTGAATATCCTTCAACAGATAAAGCGAAGGAAGGAATAATTCTTAATTCCGATTGATTTAGAGCAAAGCTAAGCGGATTAATCAATGCAATATCAGCAGTGCCTTTGTATAAACTGTTTGCACATTCAGTTTCTGTCATTTCCTTACAAATAAACCCTTTTTCAGTACAAACTGAATGAGCATTTGCAGTAAGTGATGAATATGCAGGATTTTGAGGTATTGCTATAGTTAGAGGCATGGTTACACTGTTGAATGTATCACATCGTAAAATACGATACAATTATCTAATTCATGGCAAATTTACACAAAAAACCTAGCTTTTCTCCTCAAATCCATTGAAACTTTATGCTTTCTGGTGAAAGGCCTTCAAAACTTGATGGGTAAAGCAGTCGTTTTGTTAAATTTGTCATCATTTTCGCCTAACGATTACAATTCACCACAATGTCCATATTTATTCCAGAACATATACAAAGCCTGTCACCCTACACGCCTGGGACATCCATTAAGACCGTTCAAGAAAGACATGGCATTACTGATATCGTCAAACTAGCTTCCAATGAAAATCCACTTGGAGCTTCACCTAAAGCCCTTGAAGCTTTGCGCAATATCACATCAGACGACCTATCAGTATATCCGGACGGTGGAGAGTTTCTATGCGAAGCAATTGCTCAAAGATTGAATATCAAAAAAAACGAAGTTGTTTGTTATAATGGATCAGATGCTTTACTTCATCTTATGATGAGGTGTTTCACCGTTCCCGGAGATACAATTGTTTCGAGCGAAGGTACATTCGTAGGATATTATGTGGCAACTTCAATTGCGAATGTCAAGAGAGTTGCAATTCCTCTTACAGAAGACTATAAATTTGACATTGATGGAATTATTGCAGCAATAGATTCCACAACGAGAATTGTATATATCGCAAATGCGAATAATCCAACCGGAACTCATATTACCAAAGTAGAATTTGAAAAACTACTTTCGGCGCTTCCCGATTCTGTTCTGCTTATCATGGACGAAGCCTATTATGAATACACTGAAATCATTGCTGATGATTACCCTAATAGTCTTCTATATCGTCGTCCAAATATGATTACACTTAGAACATTTTCTAAAGTCTATGGATTAGCTTCACTTCGTGTGGGATATGCAATTGGCCCGAGTGAGTTGATTGGAGTAATGTCCAAATCAAAGCTAACATTTGATCCTGGTACATTATCTCAAATTGCTGCTGTTGCTGCAATGAAAGACAATGATTTTCTGCAAGCAACAGTGCAGCTAAATAAAGATGGTCTATCATTGTTTCAAGATTCATTTGCAAAACAGGGATGGAAGATTTCACCATCGGTGGCAAATTTTTCTATGATAGACTGCGGAACAGAAGAAAAAGCTATTCAGCTCACGAATGATCTTGAAAAGAAAGGGATCATAGTAAGAAGGCTTCCAGGTTTCAAACTTCCCCATTGTGTCAGAATTAGTACCGGAACACAAGCCACAAATGAACGAGTTGTCTCGGTGATGAAAGAATTGATTGCATATTATGCTTGAGCAATTTGTTATTTTTATCGAATTATTATCATAAAATGAATTCTCATGGAAACACTTTCTCATACATCTTCAAGCGTAGCTGTAACCGATTTCCTTCCAATTAATGGAACCGATTATATTGAGTTCTATGTGGGAAATGCAAAACAAGCATCATATTTCTATAGAACTGCTTTTGGATTTGAGCTTATTGCTTATGCCGGTCCAGAAACAGGAGTGCGGGACAAGGCAAGCTATGTTTTGAAGCAAGGAAAGATCAGACTGATCTTAACTACTCCAATGCATCCCGGAAATGAGATTAGCGCACATATCGACAAACATGGAGATGGCGTTAAAGTTCTGGCATTATGGGTTGACGATGCAGAACAATCATGGAAAGAAACCACAAGTCGCGGAGCTAAAAGTCATACAGCACCAACCGTACTTTCTGATGAATTCGGTGAAGTAAAGATTGCATCAATCCATACTTATGGCGATACCATTCACACATTTGTAGAAAGGAAAAACTATAAAGGCATTTTTATGCCTGGCTATATTCCGATGAATGATGGATATACTACTACCGATGTTGGCCTTCTCTATGTAGATCATTGCGTTGGAAATGTTGAACTTGGTAAGATGGATGAATGGGTTCGTTTTTATGAAGAAGTCATGGGCTTCTCATTATTATTGACTTTTGATGACAAAGATATCTCCACCGAATACAGTGCTTTGATGAGCAAAGTAGTTTCAAATGGAAACGGATATATCAAATTTCCCATCAATGAACCTGCAGAAGGCAAAAAAGCCAAATCACAAATCGATGAATATTTAGAATTTTATCATGGGCCTGGCGTTCAACACATTGCTGTTGCCACACATGATATTATCGCAACTGTTTCGGCTCTGAAGTCAAGAGGAGTTCAATTTCTTCGCGTTCCTGATACATATTATGATGACTTATTGGAAAGAGTTGGTGCAATTGATGAAGACATTGCCCCACTCCGTGAATTAGGTATCCTTGTTGATCGAGATGAAGAAGGTTATCTACTTCAAATCTTTACAAAACCAGTTGAAGATAGACCAACACTTTTCTTCGAAATCATTCAAAGAAAAGGCGCTACTTCATTCGGCAAAGGCAATTTCAAAGCACTATTTGAATCCATAGAAAGAGAACAAGCATTAAGAGGAAATCTGTAATATCGGATTTCTCATTTACCCTTACATATTGTTTCATTAGGAAGTACTATGTCTTCTCAAAAAACACCTCCGAGTTATCACGAAATACCGTTTTTTCAATCGGTGAATACTTATTTCGATAAGGCTGCTGCATTGCTCGATCATTCCAAAGGACTTTTGGATCAGATTCGCGCCTGCAATGCTGTTTATCAAATTCAATTTCCGGTTCGAGTAAAAGGTGAAATACAAGTGATATCCGCATGGAGAGCCGAACACAGTCATCACAAACTCCCCTGCAAAGGTGGAATTCGTTATAGCGAAGATGTTAATCAAGATGAAGTCATTGCACTTTCAGCGTTAATGACCTACAAATGCGCAGTGGTCAATGTACCATTTGGAGGCGGCAAAGGAGGTATTAAAATCAATCCCAAGAATTACAGTGTTGACGAACTTGAACGAATTACAAGACGCTACACAGTGGAATTGATTCATAAGAATTTCATAGGACCTGCAGTTGATGTTCCCGCTCCTGACTATGGTACAGGTATGCGTGAAATGTCGTGGATAGCAGATACCTATCAAACCATCAAGTTTGATGATGTGAATGCATTAGGATGCGTGACTGGAAAACCAATCTCACAAGGTGGTGTTAATGGAAGAACAGAAGCAACCGGTAAAGGCGTATTCTATGGTGTTCGTGAAGCTGTGCAAGATGCAGAACTCATGAAATCAATAGGACTTTCTACAGGGTTGGAAGGTAAAAGCGTCATTGTTCAAGGATTTGGAAATGTTGGATATCACGCTGCATCATTTATTGCAGAAGGTGGTTCAAGAATTATTGGAATCATTGAATGGGATGGTGCTGTATATAATCAAGATGGAATAGACATCGCAGCATTAAAAGCTCACCATGCTCAAACTGGATCTATCAGAAATTTTGCTGGTGCGAAAACAATTGATGAAGGAAATTCTTTATTGGAATATCCTTGCGATATTCTTGTTCCTGCAGCGCTTGAATCACAAATCACTGATTGGAATGCTGATAGAATTCAAGCCAAAATTATTGCCGAAGGTGCAAATGGACCAATTGCAGCGTCTGCAGAACCAACACTATTAGCCAAAAATATTTTAATCATTCCGGATATGTTTATCAATGCCGGTGGAGTGGTTGTATCATATTTTGAATGGTTAAAGAATCTCTCCCATGTTCGTTTTGGACGTTTGGATAAACGATATGAAGAAAATTCTAAAAAAGGCCTCATAGCAACCATTGAAAATCTTACTGGTAAATCCTTATCTCAAGCAGAAAAAGCAATGCTTGTTCAAGGTCCAAATGAAGTAGATCTGGTAAATTCAGGTTTGGAAGATTCCATGATTGGGTCTTATCATGAAATCATGGAAGTTTGGAGATCCAAATCCAATGTTAAAGATATGCGTACAGCTGCCTTTATTTCTGCTATCGATAAAATAGCAGCTTCCTATAACCAAATGGGCATTTTCCCTTAATTTCCCCGATAATCCATTGTTTAGCCCGAGTATGTGCATGCTCGGGCTTTTTTTATGATGAATTGATAATATCAAGTATTTCATTGTAATGTGTTGTTTAATCAATGGTTTGTGCTATTTTCGACTAGGTTTTTGGTGTTGATGTGCGCCAATGTCTGTGGTCACTTGTTTAATTGTTTTTTTGTTGGCCTCGTTAATCACTACACATCTACGGAAGGTTTGTTATGAATATTTATGTAGGCAATTTGCCGTACACAATGGGATCTGAAGAACTTCGTTCCCTCTTCGAATCATACGGCAATGTCACAGGTGCCTTTGTCATTACTGACAAAATCTCTGGTCGTTCACGCGGCTTTGGTTTTGTTGAAATGGATAATGACGACGAAGCAAGAGGCGCCATCGAGTCAACCAATGGAAAAGAGTTCAGCGGACGCACATTGGTAGTCAATGAAGCTCGTCCACGCGAAGAGCAATCACGCGGTCCACGTCGTGATTTTCGCGGTGGCGATCGTCGGTCAGATCGATATGAATGATGAGATAGAAATCCCCTGAACATCGATACAGACAGTATATAGAACCCTCGGCTTTCTTATTCGCCGAGGGTTCTTTATTTTTGTAGAATTATCATTGAGTATTTCCATGAGCCAACAATCAAATAAAAGTTTTGCATTACAAGCATATCTCATAGACCTTTTTTTTGTTTGGTACATTGTCATAACTCTTGACAGAATCATTATCCCTGCCATCACTTCTTACACACCATTACCTGGTTTTTTGGTTCAAATCGGCTATCTCTTCATCGGTCTTATCGCAGCATTGACATTAAAAGCTACACATCAATCAGCAGCACGATCTATTCTTTCCGATACACATGGTATTATGCCGCTTATTGGAAAACACATACTATGGTTAGCATTTAGTTCTTCAATAATAGCCGGTTGGATAATCACAGATATTTCACCCATTGACTTTTTTTCCACTAAAGGTTTACAAGCAGCATCAAATATTTTTACCGCATTGGTTACACCTGAGCTAAGCATGTTTGATATTGCTTTAAAAGCACTTATTGAAACAGTATACATTGCTTTAACAGCAACAGTAATCGCACTTCCTCCATCTTTCATTCTAAGTTTTCTAAGTGCAAGAACTCTTATGAAGGGTAGCACGATAACATTTTCAGTGTATACTATCATCCGATTAATCACTAATTTTTCTCGGTCTATCGAGCCATTGATCTGGGCTATCATTTTTTCTGTATGGGTTGGAATTGGACCATTTGCCGGTATGCTTGCTTTGATGGTTCATACAGTTGCCTCACTAACGAAACAATATTCAGAGCAAATTGAAGATATAGATCATGGAATGATTGAGGCAATTGAAGCGACAGGCGCACATCCGCTTCAAGTGATATCTTATGCAATCATACCTCAAATTGTAATACCTTTTTTGAGTTTTACTATTTATAGATGGGATATCAATGTTCGTATGGCTACAATCATTGGATTGGTTGGAGGTGGAGGCATTGGAACGATGTTGATGCAATATCAAGGATTAGCTCAATGGCATGAAGTAGGACTTATCATTATCATGATTGCATTTGTTGTTTGGGTGATGGATTATATATCAGCAAGGGTTCGAGAAGCATTGCGATAATTTAGTCAGCATACATATTCGAGTACACTGCATTTCCATGTAACCCAAATTGTTCATAATAACCCGTGTACCACTGAACAAGGTCAGCACCATTATGCTGAGCTTGTAAAAAGTCATCATGTGTTTCAATCCCACCCGTGGCGATAATCATAAATTCTTTTGAATGTTGACTCTCTCTAAAAGCTTGTGCTGCTCGCACGAGAGCCGTAGAACTTGATCGTACTATATTCCCACTTATTCCCCCACCAAATGTTGTTGTAAAATAATGATAGTGTTGTTTATCCAGAGGATGTATTGATTGTTCATGAACTTCATATTTCGTTGAAGTATTGCCAAAATTAACACCCGAAAATCCTCGATCAATGAGTGCTTGTAGTAAATTCGGCACAAGGTTAAGTTCAGTATCATTTGAGAATTTTACAAATATTGGAATTGAATCAATAGCAAATTGCGATGCTATCGAATCTAGTCTTAGAAGTAGCGATTTATCTAATACACCGTGATTTGATTCATGACCTGGAACATTTGGACAACTCTCATTGAGCTCAAGGAAATCACATCCCGCATCAACATATGCATGAATACCATCAAGTAATCCTCGTAAAGATGATTCAGTACCCATTCCAGGATCCATGGCCATACTTGCACCTATTGGGAAATGGGGGTAACGAACAAAACGGGATATTTTTGTAGCTGTTGCTTTATGTCCATCATTTGGCAGACCCAACCAATTCGATGCGGAATGACTAAATGGATACGGTACAAAAGGAAGGTGTATTCCATTTTTTTTATTTCCCAGCCTCACTTCAGAAGTGGTTGTTCCACTCAGATAAAAACCAGCACCTTGAGCATATGCTCTATCATATCCTTCTGCTTGTTTATACATCCCAGCTGCATTACCCAAACGAGATCTAAATGTTAGATGTTTAAATTGGAAATGTAAATGATCAGGGATATCAATAGGAGCAATGAGGTCATTACTTGCTTTCTTTGAAAACCAGGGTCTTGTAGAAGAGTATAAACGAGTAAACAAAGAGGCAGGTAATCGCCCCATAAAAGGTCGGAAAGTATGATCTACTTTTGAAAGGAATGTGGCTATAGACATGACAGAATCACAATTCTTTTCGAAGTCTTGCAACCGGAATGCGCATTTGTTCACGGTATTTTGCAACAGTTCTACGCGCAACATTTAACCCTTGTTTTTTTAACTCAGCCATAAGCTTATCATCACTATGAGGCTTTAACTTAGGTTCCTTGTCGATAAGATCTTTAATTTTCTGTTTGATGACAGTCGTTGATATTTCTTCACCATCATCACTTGGCAAGGATTCACTAAAGAAAAATCGCAGTTCATATGTACCAAAATCAGTTTGTACATATTTCCCATTTACTATACGGCAAATAGTAGAGACATCCATTCCAGTTACATCTGCAACATCTTTATAGATAAGGGGCTTAAGTGAGCTCTCTCCATATCTGAAAAAGTCTTTTTGAGCACCCGCGATACCAGTCATAACTTTCAGCATAGTTTTCTTTCTTTGTCTAATAGCCTGCAAAAGAAACTTTGCATCATCATATTTTTTTCGGAGCCATTCTTTCGTTTCTTTATTGTATTTGCGGTAGCGTGCTTCTTTCTTAAGATCCTCATACATTTTATTCAGTTTCAATTGAGGAATTCTTGTATCATTTACATTGATCATGATTTCATCGGTGTCATCATCAATAGATATCACAAAATCGGGGATCACTGTGGATGTAGCAATTGATATTCCCATACCCCCGGGTTTTGGATTCAATCTCCGAATAGCATCAATTGCAGATTTCAATTCATCTTCATTGATTGAGAATTGTCTGCATAGAACGGCATAATGCTTCATTACAAAGACATCATAACTCTTTTCCAAAATGCGTGTAGCAAGTATCTCTGTTTCGGAAGGATTTGATTTTGCCTTGAGTTGCAGTAACAGACATTCTTTCAAATCTCTAGCTGCAATACCGGGAGGTTCTTGTTGCTGAACATGTTCAAGAGCAAACTCAGCCATCTCAACTGTGACAGCAGGCACAGGAATTGGAGCAATGGGCTCTTCATCTGCCAAATCAGGATCTTCCTCTTCCAAATTGTCAAAGTAGGAATTACTTGATATGGTATTTTTCTTAATGGATTCTTCAAGAAATCGTTTATGTCGACGCAGATATTCTCGATGTGCTTTATGATTTTCTTCCATGATGCGAGTATTGACATCATCAACTATATCTTCCAAAGTACGACGCAGATATCCATCATCTTCCAAATTGCCAATGATTGTATAGCAAAGCAATTTTTCTTGATCACTTAAATTGAGCATGTTTACTTGCTCAATAAGATCATCAGTGAATGTGGTTTGTTCGGTTTGTTCATTATATCCGAAGTCATCTTCATCATCCCAATCGCCCGAACCTTGCTCAGGCGTTCTTGTTTCATTCCAAGCTAATTCGTAAAAATCAAAAGGGTCATGATGTTCAGCATCATAAGGAACCGGCTCATCGTAATCACGAGAGGAATCATCAAAGTCATTACCTTCAAATACATCTTTCGGAACTGTGCTGAGGAGATTTTCACTGGGAGTAAAATCTGTTTCTTCTTCTATAGCAATTATTTCTTCAGATGACTCATCTAGCATTGGATTCTGTTCTACTTCTTGTCGAACATGTTGTTCCAATTGAAGAATTGGCAATTGCAACAATTTGAGATATTGAATTTGTTGCGGTGTAAGTGTTTGCAGCAATGATGCTTGCAAATTCATTGAAACTTTCATAGACATTATGCTCCCTCCTGATTCATATATTCATGAGCTTGTTCATACCAATTCTGTCCATAAGCACGAATCAGTGCTTCGCGAACAGAATCTATAACCACAGCATGTTGTCTTTTACCATGTTCCATAGCAGGTTTACATTCATCAAATGGTTGAAAGCTCAGAAAATCACCACCAAAATTTCGTACACGAATAGGAAAGAGGTGACAAGAAAGAGGTTTTCTAAATGAGGTTTTTCCTTCAAGAAATGCCTTCTCCATTGCACATTTTGCAATCCCATTTTCCCTATATACAAACACACAGTCAGCATCATCTATGCAAGACACAAATGGTTCTTCAGGTGTACCACCAACCCAGGACTTTGTTTGCAAAACTTCTTTTGATTCATTAGTGAGATAAGGAAGAATAAATGGTATCGTTTCTTCAATTTGAGGTATCTCCCTTGCATCCAATGGCGCTCCCTCCCCACCGGAGAGTGTGCAACATGCTCCCTTGCATGCCTGCAAATCGCATGAAAAATGCTCATGGATGATTGCTTCATCCATCAATATAGAATCTATCAGAATCATGGCGTCCAAAGTGAGTGAATACGCCTGATGCATGTGCTGCATTGCATCGTGGTATGATTTTTGCCTAAACTACAATTTGTCAGTGATATTTGCAAAGAATCATCAAAAAAAAGCGGATAACCTTTTTAGGATTATCCGCTTTCTTTGTTTTACGGGGCTATATCAAATTGATGGATGTATCGGGAAATCTTTACAATATTCCTTTACTTGTAGTTTAACTTCTTGCGCGATTGCAACATTATCGATATGAGACACAACATTGTCAATGAATTCAGCAATTTGCTTCATGTCATGTTCTTTGAATCCTCTCGATGTCATAGCGGCTGCACCAAGGCGAATGCCTGATGTAACCAGAGGTGGCTGTGTATCATAAGGTACAGCATTTTTATTACAGGTTATCCCAGCTGAGTCCAATGCTATTTCAGCTTGTTTGCCTGTCACACCTTTATTGCGCAAATCAATCAACATGAGATGATTGTCAGTTCCACCGCTAACAATGTCATAACCCTTGGACATTAGTGCATGCGCCATAGCACTTGCATTACTCACGACTTGTTTGGTATATGTATCAAAATCATCAGAAAGTGCTTCTTTGAATGCAGCAGCTTTTGCTGCAATCACATGCATGAGTGGTCCTCCTTGAATTCCTGGCATCACCATAGAATCAATGAGTTCGCCCATTAGTTTTTTTCTTCCGGATTTTGGTGCTACAGCTCCAAATGGATTTTCATAATTAGAGCCCATCATGATAATTCCGCCACGAGGACCACGAAGAGTTTTATGTGTGGTGCTTGTGACTATATCGCAATGAGGTACAGGATTATCCAATCTTCCTTTTGCAATCAATCCTGCAGGGTGAGCGATATCTGCCAAAAGATATGCACCAACTGAATCAGCTATTGTGCGAAAAGCTTTGAAATCAATATTCCGTGAATATGCAGATGCACCTACTGTTATCATTTTAGGTTTATGTTCTTTGGCAAGGTCTGCTACTTTGTCATAATCAATTCTCCCAGTGGCTTTATCAAGCCCATAAGGGATGAAATTGTAAAACTTACCAGAAAAATTAACCGGAGAACCATGAGTGAGATGTCCACCATGCGATAGATCCATACCCAATACAGTATCACCAGGTTTGAGATAAACAAAATACACAGCCATATTGGCACCGCTGCCACTATGGGGCTGAACATTTACATATTCTGCACCAAATAGTAGTTTGAGTCTTTCACGCGCAAGATCTTCGGCAACATCCACCCATTCACATCCACCATAATATCTTTTGCCAGGATATCCTTCAGCATATTTATTGGTAAGTACAGAGCCCTGTACTTCCATAACAGTTCTTGATGTGAAATTCTCACTTGCAATGAGTTCTATTTTCTCTTTTTGACGGGAATATTCTCCTTGCAAAGCATGAAATAATTCCGGGTCATGTTGTTTGGTGATATCGTACATAAGTCTTATTGCTGTATGAATCGTAGTGAAGAAATACCATGTTCATTATGTAATCTTGCCATGTATATGCCGGACGAAAGTATCGGCAATGTCAATTGCGAGGAGTTAATATCTTGCACAGAATACACTGTACGCCCCATTAAGTCAGTTATATCTAAGGATATGCGGCTTGATTCCGATTTAGGTAATAAAAGAACTCCATTTATTCCTTGTGGAATTGGATGTACGAGCATATTCATTTGATCTTGGGATGCAAGATCTTCTTTAACAGAGGTAAAATCAGGAGCAAAGCAGATAGTCTCACCTGTCACTGCATGAGTAAAACAAGTCAAGGTTGGAGCAAGTGTATCAGCAGGATCAGAAAAATTGAAATTCCACAATGGAGAACCAGCTGTAAACGGTGTTCCGGGAAATTCGACAGGGCTGGTAAACAGCACTATAAATGAAGATTTTGATGCTGGATTTGCTTTGATGAATGATTGATAATCTTCATTTGCATTGAGTTTTGCAACTATAGCATCAGAATTCAACACAGAAGAAGTGGGGATTGAATCCTGTGGTTGAAAAGGAACATCAGAAGGAATTGCATCAGCAGGCAAAGGGACTTGTTGAAGTCCAAGAAAAGCCACTTTAATATATGCCAAGAGTTTTGTCGCAGGGTTGCCGGAAGCATCAACAATGGATAACACATAGACCCAAAGTGTTGATTTTCCATTTTTCATGTCAAACCCATTACCTAACAATGCACCAGCTTGACCAAGGCCTGTTGTGTCTCCAATGGTTGCTATCGTAGTCAATACAGGGTTTTTCCAGCCGGAATCTGCCACAGATTTTTTCATGGCAGTTAATCCCTCTTTCATCAAATAGGGTTGGGTAAACTGGCCATATGCAAGGTCTTGGAAACCAAAAGCCAGTAAAATTGCTAACAATATGCGAATCTGATGACGGTACTTCATGAGAATACTCCTTCTAAATGCTAAATGTAATGTCTTCCTCATAACACACAAATTTATGGAAATGATTCACCAACTACATGATTTTATCCACTAAAACCTCCATTTTCTTGTAATAAGTACCTCCTCGAAAAGCCTAGTATTTGTAATTTTGCAGACTATTTACAGTGATCCCTTTTTGAATTACCTATGAATATCTCCAAATCCGATTGGCTTGCCATTTCGAGAACACTGATCATTTCAAGGCTGATTGATACAATTGAAGAGGAAGAATTAGCCAAATCAAGGCAGGTCCTTTATCAGTTTTCTGCGAGAGGACATGAATTAGGGCAAATCATACTCGCTCACTATCTGAATAATGCGCATGATGGGGCAACGGTTTACTATAGATCCAGACCATTTGTATTAGCTGCTGGTATGACAATAGAAGAAGCATTTGCAGGCCCTATTTCAAATACCGGAAGTTTGAATGGTGGAAGAGATATTGGCGTTGTGCATCACTTGCCTCCGAGAAAAGGAGTGACTATCATGCCTGCAAGTGGTGATGTTGGTGCACAATACACACCTGCAGTTGGCTGGGCTCAAGCTGCTGTCTATCGTTCTACTGTTTTAGAAGAACAAGACTGGAAAGAATCCATAGCAGTTGCATTAGGTGGTGATGCATCATGCGCGACGAATGGTTTTTGGTCTGCTCTCACGATTGCAACCACGCAAAATTATCCAATGATTTTCTTCATTGAGGATAATCATTATGGCATTTCAGTTACCGGTGAATTTCAAACACCAGGTGGAAATATCGCTCACAATTTAGCAGCATTCTCTAATCTACTCATTATTGAAGGTGATGGAACCAATCCTGAAGAAACTGCAGAGCTTATTCATGATGCTGTTGAACATGCAAGAAAACGTCTTTCCCCTGTTCTCATTCGATTGGATGTTCCAAGATTATGCGGGCATTCAGGAAAAGATTCACAGTCATATAAATCTGAACAACAAAAACTTGATGAAATTGCCAGAGATCCACTAATAGCTCTTAAAACATTTTGTATCAAGAAAAAATATGTAAATGAAAAAGAGTGGGATGCACTTTTTGCTGATTGCGAAACTGAGGTGAGGAAAGGATTACAACAAGCATTGGCAAAGCCACAACCTGATATTGAATTGGTCAAAGATCATGTATTCTTTCAAGGGGTTAGTCAAGAAATTGGTGGAACATTACCCGAGAATGCCCGTCTCTTACCATTGTCTGAAGAAAAACCTCACTCAAGAACAGAAATGATCAAAGCAATTCGCTCAACTCTTGATACTGAATTATTGATCAATCCCAGATTATTAGTTTTTGGTGAAGATGTTGGTGTCAAGGGTGGAGTACATGGCGCGACAATGGATTTGCAAATCAAACATGGTTCAGATAGAGTATTCGATACATCACTTTCTGAAGAAGGTATAATTGGACGCTCAATTGGACTTGCTTTTGCAGGACTAGTACCTGTTCCTGAAATTCAATTTCGAAAATATCTTGATCCAGCAATGGAACAATTTAATGATGCAGGTACTGTTCGATGGAGAACTAATAATAGATTTGCATGCCCATTTGTGGTACGCATACCTGTAGGACATAGCAAAGTTGTAGGCGATCCTTGGCACAGCGTTTCAGGAGAAGCAATTTTTGCTCATACAATTGGATGGAGAATTGCTTTCCCTAGCAATCTAGCAGATGCAGTTGGTTTATTAAGGACAGCACTTCGAGGCAATGATCCAACAGTATTTCTTGAACATCGGAATTTGCTTGATACAGGGATGGGCAGAGGTGATTATCCGGGTGATACTCACACAGTACCTTTTGGTAAAGCCGCTATCAAGAGCGAAGGTATTGATGCAACTATTGTTACCTGGGGCGAAATGGTTCATCGTGTCATACATGTGCAGAGTCACATGCCTGAATATTCACTGGAGATAATTGATCTGCGTACGATATGTCCATGGGATAGAGAGACTGTTTTGAAATCTGTTCGAAAAACAGGACATTGTTTAATAGTTCATGAAGATTGTATGACCGGAGGTTTTGGCGCCGAAATATCAGCGACAATCACCGAAGATGCGTTCAACTATCTTGATGCACCAGTAATGAGAATTGCAGTTCCAGATATCCCAATTCCATACAATCTGACATTGATGGAATCAGTCATACCAACTGAAGAAATGATAAAGGAACGATTGCACCAGCTTCTACGTTTTTAATACTTGTTCACCCAATATGAGGATTGCGCAATGGAGCGCATAATGTTTAAATCGAAAATACATCGAGCTACTATCACTCAAGCTGAATTGCACTATGAGGGTAGCCTCACAATTGATACCGAATTAATGGATGCTGCAGATCTTTTACCCTATGAAAAAGTTTCTATTGTTAACATTAATAATGGCGAACGCTTAGAAACTTATATCATTCCCGGTGAGCGTGGAAGCAGAACTATATGTCTCAATGGAGCAGCAGCAAGAAAGGGCGTAGTTGGTGATCGCATCATCATCATTAGTTATGCATCGATGTCTGAAGAAGAAGCTCGTTTGTATAAACCAACGATTGTACTTGTGAATGAGCACAATGAAATTTTGGAACGATCCCATTCGATTGAACCACAACATTATATTTCTTGAATGAATATCATGAATCTAGTCATTATCATTCTTGCTGCAGGAAAAGGAACTAGAATGGGCTTAACCGATAAGCCCAAAGTAATGGCCGAGCTTTCTGGTAAACCCCTCATTGCCCATGTTATCGATGCGGTAGTACCTCTTCAACCAACGATCATTCTTCCTGTAATTGGTTTCAAAAAAGAACTTGTTGAAGAATTTCTTGGACAACAATATCCTTCTATCAAAGCTGTTTATCAAACAGAACAATTGGGTACGGGTCATGCCGTCATGCAAACAGCAAATCGCATTGGCGAAATGGATGGATATGCTTTGATATTAACTGGTGATACTCCTCTGATAGCCACTACCACTCTTTCCGAATTACTGTCAAATGCTTTTGGTTTATCACCTCGACCTCATGCCATAACTGTTTCAACATTTTTGGACGAACCAAAAGGATATGGAAGAATATTGCGTTCATCAAATGGTGATTTTATTGGTATAGTTGAAGAGAAAGATGCTACTGAAACAGAAAGAAAAATACAAGAAATCAATACTGGTATGTTTTTAGTTCAGATTCAACCCTTGTTCGAGGCACTATCCAATATATCTAATGCAAATGTACAGGGTGAATATTATCTGACTGACATCATCGCTTATTTGCATAGCAAAGGTTTTCTTGTATCAGCAATGCCTGCACTGAATTCTTTAGAATTCATGGGTATAAATACTCTCGAAGAATTACAGGCAGCAGAAAAAGTCTACGCTTCAATCCAAGAAGGAATTTCATAATGTTAACTTCCATCAACCATATTGGCATTGCAGTTAAAGATCTTGAAGCAAGCAAAGAACGATATTCTACCTTATTTGGCATAGATTCATTTCACGAAGAAACTGTCGAGACCCAAAAAGTACGCATAGCATCATTCTCACTCAATGGTGTATTAATTGAATTAACTGCTGCTACATCAGAAGATTCACCCATAGCGCAATTCATCAATAAACGAGGCGAGGGAATTCATCATATTGCATTCACATCTGATGCAATATCCTCTGACTTGAATAATGCCCGTGAGCATGGTATCAAACTCATCAATGAGTCCCCCGTTCCCGGAGCACATGAAATGCAGATAGCATTTCTTCATCCAAGTTCCACCGGTGGAGTATTGATGGAATTTTGCCAACCACAACAAGAACAGAAATGACAGAACAATCAATTATTGAAGCAATACAAACTATTGTTGATCCGGATCTTGGGTTAACATTGCAAGAATTACAATCCATTCAATCAGTAAATATAGATGGTATACAAATTTCAGTGTATATCGAGTTATTCCCTCCTGTGCATTGGATTGCGAAGTCAATTGAAGATTCTATTCGAGAAGCAATACTACGCATGGCCGAAGGATTTGATATACACATTTATGTGCGCGAAATCCTCTTGCCTCGAGCAACAAATCCAAATGTCCTTCCAACTGTCAAACATCTCATTGCTGTGTCTTCCGGCAAAGGTGGCGTAGGAAAATCAACCATAGCCGCCAATCTTGCAGCTGCATTAGCACAAAGAGGTGCAAGTGTTGGTTTACTTGATGCAGATATTTATGGTCCGAGCATTCCTACCATGTATGGTGTTGCCGGAGCCCAAATGGAAGCGGAAAAATCTGAAACTGGCGCTTTGATAGGATATCCTATCGAACAATATGGTGTCAAGATAGCATCCATAGGATTCATTATGGATCGCGATCAAGCAGCAATTATGCGCGGACCAATGCTTGCAGGGTATTTTACCACATTGATGGATCAAATTGCATGGGGCGATCTGGACTTTTTAGTGTTCGACCTACCACCCGGTACAGGTGATATTCAACTTACTCTTACTCAAAGAGTCCCACTTGATGGCGCCGTGATTGTGACTACCCCACAAGAAATATCAGTATCTGATGTCAGACGTAGCATCAGCATGTTCAAAAAAGTTCATGTCACCATTCTGGGTGTCATAGAAAATATGAGCTACTTCATTCCTCCAGATGCACCGGAAAAACAATACTATATTTTTGGTAAAGGAGGAGGAGAACGAGTAGCACAAGATTCGGGGGTGCCATTTCTAGGCGAAGTACCTTTAACTATTGACACAAGAGAAGGTGGAGATGTTGGCTTCCCTGTTGTGTTGAATCCAGAACACCTTCAACAAGGCGATATCATTCGTTCAATAACTGCATCTATCGTATCATCGATTCGAAAGAATGCGCATGCAACTCGCAATACAAATACGATACAAATCACACTATAAGATGACCAAAGAAACCGTAATAGAAACAATCGAATCAATCTTATTTCAAATAAGACCTACCCTATTGAAAGATGGAGGAGATATTGAATTTGTGCGATATGAAGAAGATATTGGTGTTGTTGAAGTACGATTTTTGGGTCAATGTGCACAATGCCCAATGCAAATGATGACATTAAGAGCCGGCGTGGAACGATGGCTTCTATCAGGAATACCCTCTTTAAAACGAATAGAACTCGTGCATTGAGCATGATTTTCCTTCAAAATTGATTTGTCTTTTCCCAAAAAAGCCCTATCTTCGTATCTCTTTTTGAGGGGCGAATAGCTCAGCTGGTCCAGAGCGCCTGCCTTACAAGCAGGATGTCGGGGGTTCAAATCCCTCTTCGCCCACAAAGCCCTTTTAGGGCTTTTTTCGTTTTTGTTCATTTCGACATCTATCTGAACAATATTTCACCTCATCCCAAACCTTTTCCCATTTCTTCCTCCAAGTAAATTCACGGTGACACATCACACAGATTTTTGTTGGAAGGAATTGCTTCTTCATTCATTAGCCTTGCAATAATGACTTAAGACACTGTTGAACCAAAGTGCCATCAGCTTTCCCTCTGAGCTCTTTCATGGCAACTCCCATGACTTTACCCATATCTTTTGGTCCCTCAGCTCCTAATTGCGATATCAAGCCTCGCAACACAGTCAAGACCTGCTCTTCTGTTAATTGTTCAGGAAGATAACTAGCAATGATTGCAAGTTCGGCTTGCTCTTTTTCCAAGAGATCTTGTCTTCCCGCTTGTTGATACATTTCGATGGCATCCTTTCGCTTTTTGGCTGCATTCAAAAGTATCTTTTGAGCATCTTCTTCGGCTAATTCTTTACCTGTACCATTTTTACTAAATTCTATTATAGAAGCGCGTAAACTCCTTAATGTTTCCAGTTTGAGTTTATCACCTGATTTCATTGCTTCTTTTAAGTCATCATTGATTTGTTGTTCGAAATTCATGTTTATCTCCAATTGTTTTCCAAAAATACTCTCTTGGTTGCTCATGACAAAGCAGAAGACTTTGGAAAAAGACTCTCCATAGGGTATTTTGCAGCATGATGTATCATCAATCAGAGTATTTATAGAGAATGTCAAAAACAACATCTTCCGGAAGCCAATATTCATGGCCAATGATTGTGGGAATCACAATCCTTACAACGCTTGTCTTTTTTTCTGACATTTTGTTTGGCACTTCATTTTTTTGGGATGATATCACGCAATATGTCTATCCAATGGCAAGTTATGCTGCCAAACTATCATCACAGGGTATCACGCCATTCTGGAATCCATATATGTTCAATGGAATGCCTTTTTTGGCCGATTTCCAAGCTCAGTATTTTTATCCTGCTCATTGGATTTTTCCTTTATTCATAGATCCAGCAACCGGTCTCCTTCAGCCGAAAATTATTGAATATGTCATCATCCTTCATTTTGTGATTGCTCAACTCAGTATGATTTATCTTATGCGTGGTTTAGGAGTATCGCAATGGGGGGCGATTATTGCTGCAATAGCGTATGCATTTAGTGGAGCATTGGCAGTAAGAACCAATCATCCAATGATTGTTTATCATTTGGCCCTCTTCCCTTTAATTATTCATCATGTTCTTCGCGGATTACAAGAATCAAGATTGCTTAACATTCTCTATGCAGGCATTATTTTAGGTATTGCTGTCTTGGCTGGTCATGCACAAACTTCTGCATATATGCTCATTTTCATTGCAGTAATAGGGTTCATTGGATTGATACAGGGTATAATAAAGAAACAATTACAAGGTGTTCAAATACTTCGATATCTGGGATTTCTTGCATTGCCTGTCATCATTGCTTCATCAATAGCTGCAATACAATATCTGCCAGGTCAAGAACTTGCTGCCTATTCTGAAAGAAATGATATCACCTATGAAAAAACAACAGATGGCTCGATGCAAATTTCACAATTCTTCCATTTATTCAATCCTTCGCTCCATGGAAAAATAGTTGGCAATCCGGGTCCTAAAGATTCTGATGGCCAATTCATGATGATGGATTCATCAAATGAACCTGTACAAAATCATTGGTATTGGGATACAGCATTTTATTTTGGGATCCTTGCTCTAATTCTAGGTTTACTTTCATTTATAGTCCTACCACGAACACCAATAATTCTCACTTGCCAATATCTATGGATCTTTGCTTTTCTCTATGGAATTGGCAATAATGGCTTCTTACATGGACTGCTTTCAGGGATTCCAATCTTTGGACAATTCAGAAATCCTGCCAGAATGATGTTCTATGCTTCATTTGGCTTTTCCCTTCTTGCAGCGTTGACATTTGACAAATTACCATCAATTTTTGCAGATGGGAATGCAAAAAGAAAGATGTTCATCATCATTGCAATACCAATTGCGATGCTGGCCTTACAAGTACCCGGAATTATCCAATCATTTGCATCAATTCAAGATCCATTAAGCGGATATGCAGGAAAACAAGCCGGAATTATTCTTGCTATCGGAATAATTGGCTCAGTCATCATTATTCTTCGCGGTAAATCTACATTGAGCCCAATGATTGCCGGTGGTGTTTTATGCGCGCTAATGTTTCTTGACTTAACATTACAATTCAAAGATTTTCATGGTTCAAAAGAAAATCCAAAGACAGCATATGTCATAGCCGATGATGCTAAAAAAGAATTGTCCACAACTTCAACCAACATTTTCAGGGTTTCCATGCGAAATCAATATGGTATGGCATTTCAAAGAAATGGGGGAATGAATGCGGGTATTATGTTATATGAGGGATATAATCCAATTCTCCTATCTCGACGCGTACCACCACTTCAATCAGAAGAAGATCGATTTGATATTCTGAATATTCGCTATGCAATTGCAATTGATTCTACTACAGGATCATTGTTCTTCAGAAAAAGAGAGTCAGCATATGGTCATGCAAGAATGGTTTATGATGCAAAAGTTATACGCGATGATTCAGCATTAAAGAAAGCCATAATGCAGGCCGGAACCCAACTTAAAAATACAGCTTATATGGAAGAGTCACCAACTATAACCCTACCTGGTGTTAAAGCAGATTCTATCAAACATTCGGTCAAAATACTCTCTTATGATATCAATACTCAAACATACATAGTAGAAACCGGAGAAAATGGGATTCTATGTTTGAGTGATATCTGGTACCCTGCATGGAAAGCGAACATTGACGATAAGCCTGTTGATATACATAGAATCAATTGGTCATTGAGAGGAATAGAAGTTCCCAAAGGTACACATACAATAACATTGCAATATGTTTCTGAAGCATATTCAACCGGCTCCACAATAACATATTCCGGTTTAGGTCTAACCGCCATTGCAATTGCTATTGGATTGTTTATGCAAAGAAAGAAAAACCTTATATCATGAAATATCTCTTCATAGTAGTTTGTTGTTTCCTTTTCATTACTTGTAATAGAGAAAGGAAACAAGATCCAATTCAATCAACAAGAATAGTTCCAACTTCAATACTTTTTACTGCGTTAGATTCATCGTTCACCATAAATCTATCTAGTGTTTTTCAACAGTTGAAATATGCTGGTAGAGATACAATCCAAACTATTAGCGGTAAAGCATTAGAAGATTCATACGTATTAGATAATGATTCCCTTTCAATGATCATTAGCATAGGTAAATTCGATAGTAAATCGATATCAAAAAGACCAGATGCAAAAGTGTTTGAAAGTGCGATAAATAATTTTCTACATGTTTTAGATGCAAAAAAGACAAAAACTATGCATTGTGCTAAAATCATTGATTCTGTCAATATTACTGGCGAGAGAACCTTATTTACATTAAAAGTGAAAGATTCATCATTTTTTGGTGTGTCTGAAATGTATAGAAGGGATAATACATTGCATCATCTTTGTATCATATCATCAAAAAAAGAGGATTTCACTCAGTCCAATGATATTGCATTGGCATTCAATTCCTTTATGCCTCGATGATTCAGAATCATTCACATATTGAACTCCACCGAGATATCATAGCACTGCGAAAAGCCCTCGCTGAGTCAAAGGTACAATTAGAGAAACTGATTCATGAACACTTTATCATGAAAGAAGAAAAGAAACAGCAACTTCATTATGCATATGATAAGCACTTCAATTCATTCGAAATAGAAATTCAACGAAAAGCTCTGCTCAATAGCGAAATTCAAAGAAGAGCAGAATTATTAATGACTAAACATCAGAGAGGCGAAAAACTAACCCCTGAACTTATAGCATTGATAAACAAAGTTGTCGATAAAGAATTTGATGCTATAAAATCACGAATGCGCGATTTGTTGGTTAATGGACAGCAAACCACAAATATGAGAACACCTCTAAATATTCACACCTCTCTTTCAAAACTCTATAAAGACTTAGCAAAGAAACTACATCCTGATTCCGGTGCTGACCCAGAATTGACTAAGATGTACTGGCTTTCTGTTCAAAGAGCATATGATTCAAAAGATGTACATGCACTCCATGCACTCCATACATTAATTTGTGTGGATATGGAATATGACAAAGACAAAGGACTAGATGGTACTTTCACTGAATTACAAGTGGAATTACAAAATATTCAAGATCTCATAAAAAAAGAACAAGAGTCAATCCTACATCTAAAAAAACAGATTCCGTTTTGTTATGAATTAGGTCTTAATGATGCTTCATGGATAGAACAGCATGCAACCACATTAAAACAGCAGATCAAACATTTTGAACATGAGATCAATAAAGCCAATGAAACAATTCGATTACTCACTGGCAATAATTGGCTATTGGAGCAAACTACATTAGAAGAACATGATCCCTCATTGAAAGAGAAACGTGAGTACAAAGAAGATTTTATTGATGCCACATATTTTAGTGGCAGACACTAATTAACAGAGATTACTATGTCGCATATACTAGGACTTCGAAATGCAGTGGTGAATGCAGCTGTCATTGTAGCTGCATTGGGTTATTTCGTAGATATCTATGATTTGATTCTATTCAGTGTAGTTCGAGTACCAAGCTTGACTTCATTGGGATTACTTCCTGAACAAATCACCTCCAAAGGACTATTCCTTTTGAATATGCAAATGGCCGGTACTCTGATTGGAGGTCTCCTATGGGGTATACTGGGGGATAAAAAGGGTCGTATTTCTACATTGTTTGGATCTATTCTTTTATACTCCCTTGCCAATACATTAAATGCTTTTGTTACCAATGTTGAACAATATGCAATGTTGCGTTTCATCGCAGGAATAGGATTAGCAGGTGAATATGGTTGCAAAATTAGATTGGCGCACAGCGTACATAGTTGGCGGGATTATGGGATTACTGCTGCTATTACTCAGAATAAAGGTTGTGGAGTCAGAAATGTTTTCTTCTGTAAAACAATCAAATCATAAAAAAGGTAGTCTGTTACAATTAATAAGCACCCCCCATTTACTAAAGAGATTTGTCTTATGCATACTCATAGGGATGCCAACTTGGTTTGTGGTCGGGATTTTGGTTACACTAGCTCCTGAATTTGCTAATGCTCATGGAATAACCGACCGAATATCAGGAGGAGATGCTATTGCATGGTGTTATGCAGGTCTGGCGATTGGTGATTTCATGTCTGGTTGGCTTAGCCAAGTCTACAAAAGTCGAAGAAAAGTCATGTTCCAATTTTTGACTTTTAATGCATTTTGCAGTATTGCCTATTTACTTTTTCCATTCAATAGTTCATTGGCTTTGTATTGCTGGATATTCATTCTCGGGATTTCGGTCGGATTTTGGGCAATTTTTGTAACAATCGCTGCTGAACAATTCGGTACAAATCTCAGAGCTACAGTTGCCACGACAGTCCCCAATATTGCTCGCGGCTCACTAAATCTTATCTCCATTACATTCGCCGCACTCATTCCGATGATGGGAATGAAATATTCAGCATTATGTGTTGGTCTAGCGTGCACATTGATTGCAATCATATCTGTCATGCCTTTGGAAGAAACATTCGGTAAAGACATGAATTATGTTGAGGTTTCTTAGGGAACAATTTGAGTTACATTACTGTTATAACTCTTGATTCACATTTAATTCATAATGCACATGAAAACTCTTTGTACCGTATTATTAATCTGCAGTTCTATTCAATTATATGCTACTGATGCTTTATTGTCAAAAGTTCGTGACAAAGTTCGTACAATCAAAGACTTTTCTGCAAATGCCACTATCACTTTGAATGTTGAGTTTCTTAAAGCAAAACCCTCCCAAGCAACTATATTGTATAAATCTCCCGGAAGATTAAAGATAAAATCTGATGGCTTTTCAATGCTTCCTAAACAAGGCGCCGGCCTTCCATTCGCAGCATTGATTGAATCACCTTTCACGAGTGTAGACTTACCCGATGAAATGATTAAAGGGACTAATTACAAAGTAAAAAAGGTAATTCCTGTAGCAGACACAGGACAAATAATTCTTGCAACAGTGTGGATTGATCCTAAGAAAGAGATTATTGCAAAAATGTCAGCTGTGACAAAAGGGGGTACAATTGTAATGGACATGTCTTATAAGTCTGAATTTCTTCGCTATGCATTACCATCATCGATATATATGTCATTTGATGTTCCCTCCTTCTCAATCCCAAAATCTATGACCGGCGATCTATTAGCTGAGAAAAAACCGACGAATGCAAAAAAGAACACAAAAGGTAGCGCCCAGATCACTTATACATCACTCATAGTAAACAAAGGTATAAGCGAAGATCAATTTCGTTAACGTTTGGTGTATTCAGCATGTGATAGTGCTTCACAATGCTCGCTTCCAGTAAGGAACATGATTCTGCGTACATCCTTCATCATTCCCTCGATAAATGTTTTAACCCCATCGATTCCGTTTGCGTGATATGCAAGAAGGATTGGTCTTGCCATTCCTACGGATTGTGCTCCCATAGCCAATGACATTGCAATATCATGAGAAGATCGTATTCCACCTGAAGAAAACAAGGTTATCTGCTGTTGTTTGCAAAATGACTTCAAAGATTGTAATGACACCGAGGTTTCTATACCCCATTCTTTAAAATATTCAGAATTTTCTCTACTATTCCGCTTCATTTCCACTGCAGACCAACTAGTGCCACCCTTCCCTGCAACATCAATACCATCAATTCCGATATCATGTAATCGTTGAGCGACAGAAAGTGAAATACCCGAACCAACTTCTTTAACAATAACAGGGATTGATAATTTGTTTTTACAATCAGATATGCCCTTTAGTACACCTTTAAAATTGGTATTTCCTTCGGGCTGGAATAATTCCTGCAATGGATTTACATGAACAGTAAGCCAATTCGCTTCAACAGTTTCAATAATCCTTAAAATATCATCAAGATTATTTGGATCTGCTATTTCTGTTGCTCCAATATTCGCTGAAAGGCATATATCTGCAGCTCTTTCTCGTGTAATTAAAAAGGTTGAGGCAGTTGTATCATCATGCAACATTGAACGCTGCGACCCAAGTACCATGGGTATGTTTAACTCACTGCATAATTCAGCAAGATCTCCATTAATTTGTTTGGCTTCATCGTATCCGCCTGTCATTCCTGATATAAATAACGGATAGGCAAATGTTCGTCCAAATAACTGCACAGAAGTATCAATAGTATCAAATTGAATCTCAGGTAATGCATTGTGAACAAAATCATATGAATCAAACCCGCTTGTTCCTTGATGTTCAATATCATCTTGCAAGCATATTGACACATGGTCATGTTTTCTTTGAGAGTGTGGATTCATGATATAAAGAAATATAATTCATTCCAGACATTTGTTTAATAATCGATCGACATTCTAAATTCAATAAACAGGACATTACAATTGATCGCGATATATTTGATTTGTACACTAATTCATCAATATGAATTGGCTCATTTCTCATTACCTGCAATATAGCATGTTCTTCAACACTACATTCAAGTCTTCGCAGAGGGCTTCTTTTTTCAATATTTAAATAATTCATAATTTCTTCCGGACTAGTCACTATCTTCCCTTTATCTTTACTTAACAAAAGATGATTCCCTTCCGACATTGGTGAGTATATACTCCCAGGTATAACGAAAACTTCCCTGTTTTGATCAAATGCAAATTGAGCTGTAATCATCGAACCTCCTTTTTTTCCACTTTCTACTATTAGAATAGAGGAACTGAGCCCGCTTATAATTCTATTTCTTCGAGGAAAATAAGGCGGCTTTGCCTTTGTATTCATTGAATATTCAGAAATAATCGCCCCATTCATATCTATGATTTGTGATGACAGATCATTTGCATATTTCGGACTTATTTGTTCATGACCTGAAGCAATCACCGCATATGTATGTCCTTTATGCTTAACTACAGTGTCATGAACAATTGTATCAATTCCTGGGGCAAGTCCACTTGCTATGCAAAATCCATTTAGAGAGAGAATTTCTGCAAAATGTTCAGCTATTCTTTTTCCATAGATCGTAGGTTTTCTCGTACCTACTATTCCAATTGTTGATTCATTACTAAGCTTTCCCTTTACATATAAGATTGAAGGAGGATAATCAATGTGAAGCAATTCATGCGGATATTCATTGCAATGAAATGTAAAGAGTTCTATGTTATGTTGTCTATGTTGATAGATATGCTGAATTCCCAATTCACGTATATCTTCCGCGAGTGACTTTGGTGTTCCACTGAATAATGATGCAGACAATCCATAATGACAGAATGATTCAAGGCATTCATACATTGAAACAATTGACCTTAGCTGCGGACCATGAACCGAATGGAATAACTTTAAACCGATAATTTCATGTTTTTCCCAATAACTAATACCCTTCATATAACCCCATGATTAGGAAAGCAAAGTAATTATCTCCTTTGCAGTAGAAAAACCATTTGCAAGAGCATTTTCAACACTTGATGCTGCATCATTGTCGGATGCACCAAAATGGATATTACCAAATGGTCTTGAAGCAAGTTGTGCAGGACCATTATGTGAACCAGGATATGGAATTGCCAAAGCATGCCCCCAAGCATACACTTCAGCTTGTTGTATTAGATTCATAGGTCTACGAAGAAATCCCATTGTTTTCTCAATTATATTCATCGTATGTTTTGCCAAAGAATCATCTTGCAACAATAATGATCTATCTGCTAATGGCATTGCTCCATAAATAGAATAAACATATGCATGTTTTTCAGGAATTGTTCTCTGCATTGCATTTGAACAAATAATATCCGTACAAAATCCATTTGACTCTGGTGTCCACACATCCATGATTGTATTCGGAAATAATTCTTCTTTCATGGATAAGTGAATTGTTGCATAAGGTGGATATTGCATAGACATCATTGCGATTCTTTGATCTTCAGGTACATCTTGTATCATGAAAGGAGCAATATGTTTCTGACCAGTCATGATCACTTTTTTTGCATGAATGGTCAGTAGAGATTGTTCATCATCAACGCAAGTTACTTCTGCACCATCCTTTGTTGACTTCACTGAAAAAGCCAAATGATTAGTCTTAACACTTTCAGGATTTAACAATTTCCCCATTCCATTGTACAATTCATTCATTCCGCCTGGAAAAGTAAACCTTCTTTTTCCGAATTCATTCCCAATTTCAGAAGAATAGAAATTAAGTAGACAATAAGCATTTGTTGCATCTATCCCTGCTCCCATTGACGATTGAGAATAAATATCCATCATCGTTTCAAGAAAAGGGGACTTATATTGTTTCAGAAATGTTCTTGAAGTTTGTGCATCTAATTGTGCTTCTTTATCACTTAATTTCTTAGGTATAGGATAAGATGGCATATTAGAATCATCCAAGAGGAAATCTCTAAATTTCTTTAATCCATCTTTTTCGGTAGTAGGAAGATCAAGTGAATGAATTGATACATCTGACCAGAAGTTTTGTATCAATTGGTTTTTAAATAACACTGCATCTTCCGGCGCTGTCATATATTGTATTCCAGCCCTTTTGCAAATAGATACAATCTCATCACTTTCTTCTACAAAATATACTGATCCATAAGGATAGGAAATGCCATTCATTGACCCTTTAACACCCGCACCACCCAATTGTTCTTCATTTTCAATGAGAAGGTATGAATATCCCTCATCTTGAAGTTTTAAAGAAGCT
This sequence comes from Bacteroidota bacterium, assembly GCA_009919265.1. Lineage (GTDB taxonomy): Bacteria > Bacteroidota > Ignavibacteria > Kapaibacteriales > UBA961 > UBA961. Next base: position 43,187 of record RGCF01000014.1, read on the forward strand.
GCCAAACCGGATGCACCTCCGCCTATAATCACAACATCAGTTTTGAGTGATTGTTTTTGCAAGAGTTTTTCATCAAAAGATTTGTCTCTGATATAAGAATGCGCAATGGAGTGTCTTTGCCTTTTAAGCAAGGTCTGATAATTTGGTCCTGATAAACGTTGTACTTCTGAAGATGCATCCCTACCGCACCCCTGCATTGCCAAATATGCAATACCGGTACCACCAATGAGTATTTTTAAAAAGTCCCGTCTATCTTGATGGTTGTTCATTTTAGTAAAAATAAATGAGGGCATTCATTTGAATGCCCGCAAAATATAAAAAAGTTCTTTTGATGATTATACTGTTTTAAACCTTAGTGATCACTACATAAATCGGTCCTATATACCGTTTACCTTTAGCCGTTTTATACCTTGGTGGTGGATTTACACTATCGGTTTGACCAGATGCTTTCAATGATAATTTTTGTTCTTTCACTCCATTATCAACCAAGTATTTCTTGATTGCTTGAGCTCTTTCCATTGTAAATGCTTCATTAACAGCAGGATCTCCCTCTGAATCAGGGTAGGTCTGTATTTCAACAGAAACACCTGGATTGAGAACGAGCATCTTTTTAATATCCGCCAAGTAATCTTCAGCTCCTACTCTCAACTTTGATTTTTTCAATTCAAATGGTGGTACTTCCAATAGTATTCTTGCACCTTTCACGAGAGGTTTAACAGTAAAATCTCTAGATACATCAGCATACTTTTTAGAAACAGGAAGCGTGATCTCATATTCATCTTTAAAGAAGTCCGAAGATTCAAGCTGCACTTTATATGTTTCGCCTTGCTTTAAACCTGTAACGAGATAATACCCTGTAGCAGAATTACTTTTAGAGGAACCTATTTTCTTATTATTTCTATCAAAAAATGAAACAAGAATACTAACAGGATTTCTGGTAGTTTGATCTATAACAGTTCCTGTAACACTCATAACTTGTTGTGCATGGGTGCGTTGTTCAAAAGAAATGAATGATGTTAGAATTACCGCATAAAATATGATGTTTCTCATTTCTTACCTCCTTTTGCCTTGGCCTTTTCTTTACCTTTTACTGCAGCTTTGGTTTCAGTTAACATTTTTACTGTTCCATCCGCACAACCAACCAGAATATGATCTGCGCTACTCGTTAAATCAACCCCCCAGATATCAGAACCTGCATCCATCGACATCAAATTTTCACCAGTTTCACTATTCCATAACTTGACATATTTATCAAGACTTGCAGTAACGATAGTTTTATTATCCTCAGCCCAAGATACACTTTGAACTATTTCATTATGAGCATTGATTGTTCGAAGAAGTGTTCCGGATGGCATATCCCATATTTTGACAACTCCTTTTTCATCAGCCGAAGCAAGTCTTTTGGAGTCAAAACTATAGAGGACTGTTAATACTTGCGTATCATGACCTGTCAAACTCATTAAAGCTTCTTTTGTATTTAGATCTGTGCTCCAAATTTTGATTGTTTTATCATCACTACACGAAGCAAGATATTTTCCATCATAGCTATAAGCCACATCATTTGTTTTATCGGTGTGACCTCGCAATGTTTTCACTTCTGTTCTGAGTTTTGTATCCCAGAGCTTTACAGTTCTGTCAAAACTTGTACTTGCGATATAATCGTTTTTGGGACTGAAATAAACTCCGATAACTTCGGCTGTGTGGCCTGTTAACATATATTGCTGTGTACCTGTAGCGACATCCCATACCCTTACTGTACGGTCTGAACTAGCACTTGCGATAAATTTATCATCACCAGAAAAAGAGATATTGTTGACATGACCCAAATGGCCCTTGATCGTCAATAATTCATTCCCCTCAGGTATGGACCAAATCTTTATACTTTCATCCAGACTAGAAGTCGCAAAGCGTGTATTGTCCCCATTAACAAATACTCCAAGCACTTCATCATCATGCTTTCCTATTGTTTTCATGTCATAGGTTCTCTGTTGCGCTTGACCTTGGGCCGACATAGTCAGAAATACAAAAAGAATCATGACATATTTGCTTACACATCTCTTCATGCTTTTACCCATAAATAAATAACAAATGTAAAGTCATCAAGATCTCAATTTTTTTAAGATATCGTTCAATTCATCTTTAATGGCTTTAACGTCTTCATTTGATTGGTGGCTTTTATTTTTTTGAGCATCCATATCTACCTTACCTGAAGGATACAACGCTAAAAAAGCAATTCTTGCCTCTTGAATAGTTTTTCTTTCAGTTCTGATTAACCGTTTTAACTCTTTCAAAATGGCAAGATCAAGAAGGTCATACACCCGATTCCCCGCATGATTCTTTTTGGGGTGAAGAAAATCAAATTCTCGCTCCCAATAACGGAGGACATGCTGCTCTTCATCAAGAATCAAGCTAACTTCTTTGATTGTATGTACTTCAGGAACCGACATTGAGCCATGTCAATCAGTGATACTCAATCGGGAATGTTATCCCTCATAGAATAAGACACAAATCTATCGAATTCCTTACAGGAGCTAAGTCTAGTTATGGAAAAATACGGCTTTTTTAAGCGTTTTTCCTGACTCAAATTCAATAGCAATCATCAATAATCCAATAAAGTCAGGATTATTGGTCAGTATTTCTACTTCTCTATCATTTTTCAACTGCCAAGAATACGGTATAGATTTTCCATTCATATCAAAGAACATCATATGTTTTATTTGTTCATGATTGTTCATTGGAAGAGTCCATATTCCATTCCCTGCATGGAATGCTATAATATCTTTATCTGAATCTATTGACTCAGAGCTTGTATTAGCATTATAGGACAATGAATGTTGAGAAGCATATAATGCATCACCCGAATTTTTATTGTCATTATTTGTACAATTGGTCATCACATAGAAAATCACTTTTCCTTTATAGCCATTCATAGGTGGCAACCAAGAAAATTCCCAGGATATCTCACCTACATTTTGTGGAACAGTTCCTTTGTATGTATGGGTAATATATTTTCTCCCAGCAGCTGCAGGTACGGAAAAATCTGATGATTGCAATTGCACTCGTTCTTTGTTAAGTAGAACCCAACTTCCTACATTTCTTTTGAGAGTATCCAAACACACAATTTGGAAACCGAATTTTTCACAGTTCTTCTTTCGAACTCTCAATGTGATACCTTCCATTTTGTCGGTATATGTTTGATCTCCATCCGTAAAAAGTAATGCATTAGTGGTATCATCATTATATACTTCACTTGTTTCGTGACAACCTGATTGCGCACATGTTCTTTCACCTGGGGCTCCTGTGCTGCTTTCATGAGCTGCCGTAGATTTCAGGGGAAACTCTGAGAATTTTTCATCGGATACTGCAATGGATATAACCATTATTAGCAATAATGCCGAGAATATCATTGTTAGGTATTTCTGCATATTGTTTTACCGAATAAATGGGAATATGTTGTTTTTTGATTGCATTACATAAAACCCGTTTGGTAGAGAGGTAAAGTCAAACTGGGTTTCACCATATTCTGCATTATGCTTATCAATGACCGACCCATCAATTGCAATGACTTTATATAATGTGGAGGCGCCCGGATTTACAAAGCGCATCACATTGCCTAGCTTGGTACATTCAACTTCACTCTGCTGAGATATGCCTGTTGTTTTTTGTACATAAAGAGTAGTATCAGTGATGTAAACTCTATCACCTTTATCTCTATTATCATCATTTGCAGAAACTGTAGCAAGATAAAATGAAACAGGCCCTTGATGATTGGTTGGAGCTATCCATAAACATTCCCATGTATGTTCACCGATTTTTTTAGCCAATGTACCATCTTGTGTGTATGTAACATACGATCTGTCTGTTAACTCGAGTCTATTTTGAAGAATTTGCGTATGAATCGGATCTGTGATAACAAATGTACCAACAGAATTTCCATGTGCATC
>RGCF01000131.1 GCA_009919265.1 Bacteroidota bacterium
TGTTGTCCAAGACACGAAATCATCTGCGAGATATTCAAGTCGCTTCCTTTCGAACCAGACAGCACCAACCCGACAAACCGGTTTGTTGAATTCAAGCTATTAATACCGATTTTGCCAGCATCGTTGGTTGCCGAATTGAGAATATTCGAAACCTTCGCCTCAAACTCCGCTTCATTCGATTTTCCGGTCTTGTTCTCGAAAATCCCCAGATGAACCTGGTCAATCAAGTTCTTCACCTCCGTCTTCTTCTTCGTGATGACATCAACGATTTGCGTGTTCGTCGTCTTATTCGCAATCAAGTCGCTAATACCAACACTATACGCGTGGGATTTCATATACTCTGTAATAATATTCTGGAGACCATCGATAAAGTCAGCTGCCGCCATATTCCCGAAATCGTTACATACACGCTGAATGAGACCAATACCGCCGCCGCCGAGCACACTCTTGTCGATTTGCCCGCGCATCATTCGACCATTCCTGATTTCAACAACATTGTTCGAAGTGGCATAATCTTCGTTGGGGTTCTTCTCACCGAACGCCTTCTTCTTGTATTTCAGCGTCAATGGCGGTAAAATCTGCGACAGGACATCGAAGTTGCTGATGTCTTCGCCGCTCTTGAATGCCGTCTCATTGACACGAGGATAAGCGGCAAGCAAGTTCATCGCCTCACGAGGCGTAAATCGAATATTCTCGCGTGTGAACAAGTAAGACCCAATCAACGAATCTTGAAACACACCGATAATCGAACTATTATTAGCCGGACTGATGAGTTGATAAGGAACTGCCGCCAAGTGGCGCAACTCGATTTCGGACTCATCGTCTTGTGGCATATGTAGGTTCATTTCATCTCCCGATGAAGTTCCTCAAGGTTTCCCAGGAGGGTGGACTGTATCATAGACGCGCTCAGAATGGCTAGTTCATCATTGCACACCAACACCCGTTCAGTCTCTGAATGCCTTCCATAGTCTTTGCCTTAATGACCGTAGAAAGTAACACTGCTGATTGCCCAATCCTTTACATTATTACCGTTGGGTTCGTCAATTAAACGAGTTCCTTGCAGATGTTTCCATCTGAAAGTGGTAGTAAAGGCTCTAAGGGGTTTCCAGCAACAAGGTGTTTCGCCGCACGACGCACGTGTGTGAGGATATTACACCACACATACACGCCGCCGCCATCCGACTAGGAGGTAACACGCTTTTCACGCCTCCTGTTTCCGACAGAGATGTTTATCGAAATCTGCATTATAAGGTTTCGTGCAACCTACATTCATACGAAATGTATCGCCTTGATACATCACACGCGCAATGTGACACATCATACTCATCCTATGAAGTGTTGGTTGACGATTGAAGAGGATAGCGTCACCATCCATCATATGACGATGAACAATGTCGCCATTATTGAGCATAATATTTGCCCGGTCAGCGTAACGAAGCGAAATGGATTCGCCCGTCTTCCGCTCCAGTATTTTCGCACCGGGATACTCATCCGGGCCCGCGCGAACCAACCGAAACAGGAATTTCTTATTCCGGTCATTTACTACCACCGGCTTGGTAATATTCTTCGCGATTTTCAATGGGACGCCAAGCTCGCGAATGGATAGGTTGGGGTCGGGGGTAATCACTGAACGCGCCGAAAAATCCACGCGTTTTCCCATCAAATTTCCGCGCACACGACCCGTCTTGCCGTTCAGCCGTTCTTGAATTGATTTCAACGGCCTTCCCGATCTTTGTGCGGCAGGAGCACATCCCGGAATATTGTTATTCACTTGTGTAGCGACATAATACTGGAGCATCATATGCCATCCATCAATCACATTTGCCGGCGCTCCTTCGTTGATTTTGTCTTGAAGCGTCGTATTCGCCTTAATAATATTCACGATGATATGGGTGATGTCATCCTCGCTACGCTGTGACCCATCCATCTTGACAGAGGGTCGCACTGCCGGAGGTGGAATCGCGAGAACCTGACAAACCATCCAATCGGGGCGGGAAAACACCGGACTGAACCCCATAAATTCAACATCCTCGTCACTGATTCTGCGGAAGATTTTGATGACAATCTCCGGTGTGAGTTTCATCGATAGAGAGCCATCCTTGTCCGTCTCAGCAGCACTACCGGCTACTGTAGTCGTCGCTGTCTCTTCTAAAATACCTTTGACATTGTCCCACTCCGCGTAAATTTTACCGAGCCCTGCTTTCATTGTAATACGGGTTGGCTGGAGACAGCCGCATCCGGTCTCCGTATCTTCACCGCACCGCTTAATTTTGCTCGCGATACGAAAGACATTCGACCACCTTTCATCCGCGGGTAATCTGAGTAACTGCTGGTTTGCTGATTTGCTAATCCGAAGTGAACTGCATTTGATACACACGCATCGAAGAATCTTAATAATCGTTCCTAGATATTGATAGTAAAACACTGGTCGAGCCAATTTGATATGTCCAAAGTATCCAGGACACTTCATATAGTCTAACCCGTCAGTAGGGCATATAACACCGGGGTCAATCGGGCCCATTCTTGGGTCAAACAAACCGCCAATGACAGGCTTATTATTCACATATGTTTCACGGTTAGTAATTTCAGCGACAGACCCTTTCAATATTTCTTCAGGCGACATAATACTAAATTGAATGCCGATGATTTTAGAAACTGGTGAATTATTCGTTGCCATTATGTGAAACCTTTTGTGTTCGGTCTTCTTATATACCTACTATAATATTTAGATTGTTTTCAATTTTGTCGAGAGATAGAAATTCGAATGATAATGGAATGGAATGAAATGGAATGGAATGGAATGGAATGGAATGAAATGGAATGGAATGGAATGGAATGGAATGAAATGGAATGGAATCAAAAAAATTGAAATGGTTTTTCATCCACATCGAGAATGGCAGCGTTCATTCAATCAGAAGAAGAAACATAATGTCACCGTTTACCATCAAGAAAAATAATAAGAAGTCGCGTCTCTTTGGAATTGCAAAACCAACCTATAAAAAGCACCGCGACGATGAAGACGACAAGGGTATTCCTGAATCTGATACTGGCTCTGGTTCTGGAACAGACTCAGAAGGAGGAGAATCAGCGTCATCGTCATCTGTCTCTGTGACAATTCCTCAACGCCGTCATCGGGACGGAAGTGGCAAAAACCGCGGCAGCGGCAGCAGCAGCGCCATAACCAAAAAAACGAAATCTGCTGCTGCCACTATCGTTGTCGGAAAAATCGCGGAGGCACTCGCCTCATCCGTCATTGCCGCGGCAATCGCCGGTGGAAAGAAGAAAGGTAAGTCATCATTGTCAACACGCGGAAGTGCAGGCCGTCGCCGTCGTCATCGTGACGAAGAAGAAGAAGAATGCGAGGACGACGACGACGACGAACATCGCGACGACGAAGACATCGAAGAAGACAGCGACGACGAAGAAGACATCGAAGAAGACAGCAGCGAAGACGACGACGACGACGACGACGAAGACAGCGACGAAGACAGCGACGAAGACAGCGAAGACGACGACGACGAAGACAGTGACGACGACGAAGACAGTGACGACGACGAAGACAGCGACGACTACGACAGTGACTACGACGATGACGACAGTGATGACAGCAGTGAAGCCGAGATTGCGCGACACAAAAAGCACCAGAAGGAGATGGAACAGCGTTGCGAGAAAAACAATCGAAAGCTGGCAGAAATCAAACAAACCATTCAGTCGCTTACCGAAACATTGGCGTCCAATCCATTACTCGCAAACAACAAGTTTATGAAGAAGCAGCTCGAAGAAATGAAACAAAAGCAACGCGACCTCGAGCACCAGCTCCGTCTGGACGAAAAGAAGCGCGACAAGCTGAATGTCCGGGAATTCAAAACACTTCTCCGAAAGAAGAATTCAACGAACGACCTTCGTTACTTCCGCCGTCATATGACACCCGAACAGCAGCAGAAGGTCATCACCGACTTGAAGCAAATCCACGCAGTAAGTATCATTCAGAAACCCTACCGACTTTCCCTTCTGGAGACCGATATTCCCATCGCCTTCAAAGCAATCGCGATGCGAAAAATCAACTCGCTTCGTCATATGGAGCCAGGTTGCGGTGAGTATTACAAGGTGAAGAACTGGGTCGACACCTTTATGAAAATCCCTTTCGGGAAAACTCGAAACCTCCCTCTCACTATCGAGGACGGGCTTCAACGCTGTAGCGAGTTTATGGAAGCATCGAAGACCACGCTTGATAGTGCTGTATATGGCCTCAATGATGCCAAGCTCCAGATTATGCAGATGGTTGGTCAGTGGATTTCCAACCCAGCTGCAATGGGAAGCGCCATCGCAATCAAGGGACCGATGGGCACGGGCAAGACTTCACTCGTCAAGGAAGGTATCAGCAAAATTCTCGGCCGTGATTTCGCCTTCATCCCGCTCGGTGGTGCTACAGACAGCAGCTTCTTGGAGGGTCACTCCTACACCTACGAAGGAAGCACCTGGGGCAAAATCGTCGAAATCATTATCCAGTGTGGTTCAATGAACCCGGTCATCTACTTCGACGAGCTCGACAAAATCAGTGATACTGCCAAGGGCGAGGAAATCGTGGGCATCCTCACGCATCTCACCGATACGAGCCAGAACTCGCAGTTCCACGACCGCTACTTTGCTGAAATCGATTTTGACCTGAGCAAGTGTCTCTTCATATTCAGCTACAATGACGAAAGCAAGGTCAACCCAATTCTGCTCGACCGAATGTATCGAATTAACACAATGGGCTACAACAAGAAGGACAAGACGCAAATCGCGCAGAAGTATCTGATTCCCAAGATTTACGCCGAGGTAGGATTTCGCGAAGGCGACATCGTGATTCCCGACACCGTCATCGAGCACATCGTCGAGAATTATACGGAGAAGGAAGAAGGTGTTCGCAACTTGAAGCGGTGTCTTGAGGTCGTTCATCGCAAGTTGAACTTGTATCGTCTCATCAAGCCAGACACGCCGCTGTTTGAGAAGGAAATGTCGCTGAAAGTTGCATTCCCATTCTCCGTGACAAATGAAGTCGTCGACAAGCTTGTCAAGCAGGCCAATGAAGAGAAGCGTGTGAATTTGAATTTGTATTTGTAAAATTGTCTATATTGTATTGTATACCCGTAAAAGTAAATAAAGATTTTTTATATGAAATATAATACACGAATATGTCGTCGTCGTCGCCGCCAATTAGAGTATTTTTCCATAATTTCTGGCCAGGTTTCGCCGAGAAGACGGATATAATGGATTGCACATTTTTCGTCAAGTTATTGGAGGGTGTGTATAATGCTCCAATCCAAGTATCACGCACACCTAGCAATGCAGACATATTGGTCGAATCTATTTTCGGCAATTATTCCTATCTACAACACAAGAAGTGGAATGCGACCATCTTATTTACAGGCGAGTCGGATTATGCGAATGTTCAGAATATTGATACATATGATTGTGTGTTGGGATTTGAAGAAACCCGCTCGAATTTTGTAAAGTGTCCACTTTTTTTGATATTTCTACTTACAAACCCCAGAATATTGAAAGAACTCGAAACGACGGAACGACCGATACCAAGTAAAATACCTCCCAATAACGCGTCGATTATTCTTTCCAATGGAAATCACGGAAAAGAACGTCTGGTATTATTCAATACGATAAAAAAAGAAATGACATTGTATTCCGGCGGCAAATACGAGAATAATGTCGGGGGTCCAGTCTCCGGTAGTTATAATTCAAACGAAATGAATGAATTTTATAGGAGAGGAAAATTCGCGATTACAATGGAAAATGCTGATAAGCCGTATTATATTACCGAAAAACTCGTCAATGGACTACGAGCAGGTGTAGTTCCTGTGTATTGGGGGTCGTCTCGTGTCGCTGAGTTTTTTAACCCGCGCCGGTTTATTCATTTGAACAGTAAACCTACCAATGAAGAGAGAGCAAAGTTAATCGAACGACTAAAGCAAATGACAGATGAAGAGTATATTCAGATTGTGCGTGAACCTGTTCTTGTTCGCCCGATTGTCGATATTTACAGTGAACTCGTATCAGATGTGAAAAAAATACTTACCTGTTGATACTTCCGCTACCGCTACATTCGGGACACAGTTACTACCGCATACCAGACCATGAATTCTGCCGATACTGCTGCTGCCGCTGTCGTTCTTGTTCTTGTTCCTGTTCCTGTTCTTGCTCGGCAGCTTCGAATGCTCGAAGTGCTTCATCCGTGAGAATGTGGGCTTGGTCAAATTCGTATTCGCCAACAGTGATGACCATTGGGTCGAAGCATTGAACTACAAATTTGATTCGGTCATTTTCTTCAAGTTCCGATACTGAAACTGTGAAATGGCGCTCGCTCAATTCCGGATGTTGTGCAATGAACTCCGAATGCTGTGTGTCAAACCACCACATTGAAGCACAGAATTCGATGACTTCAAGTCGGCGACATTTTGCAATGAAAGCACGACAATTATCGGCGTTGTGAATGATTTCACCGATGGTGTCTTCTGCTGCAATTTTGAAGGTGAAGATGTGGCGACGCATTGCAAGAACCAGTGTATTTGCTTGGGTGAGCAGCCGGTTTGTGATTGTGCGATGGTTTTGTTTGGTTGCTTCAATCTCCTTCTCCAATCTCTCGATGGCCGGGGACGACACTTTCGTTTCAATCTCAACGACCGCTGGCTTCAAGAAGGCAACCCATTGTTGTTGGTGTCGTTTGAGCTCGTTGATGGTGGCACGAATGTTTCGAATTGTGGTTTTCTTTTGTTGCTTGTTGTTCACAAGCATTTTTCGCACGATTTCGAGCAATCCCAGGCATTCAGTCATCACCCCGTCTGCCTGGAGATACTTGCTGGATTGTATCAATCGTGTGTTGTTGTAGACAAAAGTATCGTGCGATACTCTCGACATTTCCGCATTGAAATTGTGTGTGCTAGTGCTTCCTGTGCGTTGATATTCGACGATGGCTTTGGGTTGCTTGAGGCTGTCTTCGAATTCTTGACGAATTTCTTTGGCGACATCCGTTATTTCTTGGATATAATTCTTCAGTTCATTGGCACCGCTCACACGGGTAGTGGTGATAAGAGGGGTCATCGATTTCTTCTGTTGTGTGGGCATTCTGTATGTATGTATGTGGATGTTCACTGCTTCATTCCACGGGACAATAAAAACATTTCAATTTTTTTGAGATTCAATCGAATTCGGGTCGAATCTCAAAATATGAATAAAAATACAATTTTACACTCCAGAGTCTGAGGTGCGGTTTCCACCACGGGTATTCAAGTAGTTAATTTGCTCCGGTGTCATACAAACGCAACCTGTGCTACTGGAATAGGGGGCAGGGCAGCATTCGGGTTTAAATTTATTCTTTGCAAAAAGAACCATCTCTCCATTCTTTAAAGGTTCTGACGCCGTATACGCACTTCCTGTGTTATTGATGACTCCATAACCAAACTCAGAAGCATATGTATTTGCCTTTGAAACCCACATACCAGCAACATCACTGTTCTGGACTTCATTGATGTCAGACCCCATAACCGAAAGTCCTTCCTTCTTTACAGAAATCGCTTCTTCTCGTGGTTCGGACTTTCCAGTGATAACATTCCACCCGTTCTGGAAACTAGAAAACCCCTCCTTAGGTTTATCTCCTCCTCCTCCAGTGATGGCATTCGCGCCGGCGTTAAATAAGTTCTGGATACCCGTATTTCCTTCTTTTATCGTCGCCATTCCGTCCTTTTTATCGGTCGCTGTGTTGCCTTGATTGAGAGCAGATGTAGCGGCGACTGCTGCCGGCATGGGCTGCATTTTCTTGTTCATTTCAACCGCGTCGTTCGTGGCAGTATTCACCGCTTCATTTGACCCAGGTTTCCCTGTATCAGGGTTGGTGTTCCCCTCCTTGAAACCGGATGTAATGAAATCAAATACAGGATAACGGCAGCAACTACACATTAAATTGGCGCCAATAAATAAGAGAACAACTACAAGTAAAAGTAGTTTATAATTCA
>RGCF01000132.1 GCA_009919265.1 Bacteroidota bacterium
ACAGCATGCGTTGGAAGCAATAAAACGCTATCCATTACTACAAAGAATAGTGAATCATGGTTATATTTTCAATGGTATAAAAACAATGTCATTATACCCGGAGCTACCACAAGAACATTGAATCTTAATGCCATCACCATTGACAAAGCAGGTATATATACTTGCCTTGTTACAGGTTGCACTGAGACAACAAGTAATCCAACAGCGTTGACAGTCATACCACAAACTGCTATAACTGCACAACCTACTTCGTTAAATGGTTGTAAAAATACTACTGCAACATTGACTTTGACGGCTGTAGGATCAGATCTGCACTATCAATGGAAAAAGGATGGTACAGACATACCAAATACGGATAAATCTTCAATCACATTTTCATCATTACAACAAACAGATGCAGGAAACTATACTTGTGTGGTTACAGGCTATTGTGGTAATCCCGTAACGAGTTCCTCAGCAACAATTACAATCATTCCTAGTCCGGTTGCTAATCTTGCATTTAGTAATGACACAGTATTATGTGTTGGGAAACCATTTAAAGTGAATGCAACAGGAACAGGCGGAACAATAACTTCCTTTATTTGGAAAAAGAATGGAACTCCATTACAGATTACAGATTCCGTTCTCAATATAGCTTCGATGTCTGCTGATGATGCAGGAATTTATTCTGTGGCTGTGTCTAATACATGTAATGAAGTCTCAGCTGAAAAAACAATCAATGTTATTGTACGATCATTGCCTATGATTCTTTTGCAACCAAAAGATACCACAGCTGTTGAAGGAACGCTTGCTTCCATGCGTATCATTGCCAGCGGCACAGACATTCGTTATCAATGGCGTAAGAATGGAGTAAATCGTCCAGGAGATACAAATGCGATATTGACTATTGCAAATGCAGTACTCGCTGATAGTGGATCTTATGATTGCATTGTTTCAAATTCTTGTCAAACAGTTACATCAACTGCAAAAAAACTATCCATCACAAAAGCTCCATCAGGTCCAAGACTTACACTATCTCAATCTGCCATTGATTTTGGATGTGTAGACAAAGGAACAAGTCTAAATAAAACAATAACAGGTCTTCTAAAAAATGAAGGCGAATCTGATTTGATTGTCACCGCCATGAATGTTGCGGGTGCGCAAGCATCACTATTTTCAATTGTTGGTACAAAATCTTTCACATTGACTCCCGGACAATCTCAAGACATAACAGTTAAATTCTCTGCAGGAGAACAATTAACAAATACTGCTGATATTACAATCAATAGTAATTCATCAACAGGTGATAAAGTACTTGCCTTGATTGGAAAAAGTTGTTTTGAGAGAATTGATACAACAGCATTTTCTTTTGGAACATTATCTGTAGGATTAAAGAGCAAAGACACAACAATTCGTGTTTGCAATACCGGAAGTAAAGATGCAAGTATCACCGGCATGACAATTATGGGATCTGATAAATTCAGTATAAAAAATCCACCTGCGACACCATTTGTTATTGCAATTGGAGAATGTAAGAATATCAATGTTTCATTCAGCGCAGATCAAAGTGGAGTATATACTGCTGGATTAAAGATTACATCTTCTGTTGGATCATATACGAAACCATTGAATATTGAAATTGCAACTTCCATTGCCGAAGATGATATTTTATCACTTCAAATCATGCCAAATCCAACTCAACAACAGTTCAAAGTAACTGGATTGAGATCTGCAGAAATAGAATCTATCGGCATCTATTCGATGATGGGTCAACAAGTACATAATGCTTCAGGACCCTTTACAGATGATGGTATTATGTTAACACTTGATGGTTATCCATCAGGTTTATATGTTGTCCGTTTAGAATCCAAAGATGGTCGAATATTCACTCGACATCTCATGAAACAAGATTAAAAGAAAGGCCTGTTCATAAGACAGGCCTTTTTTTATGGCGTTTTTCAGCGATTTTGGAAAATTATTTCAGAGACTCCTTGTCTTTGGCATAATCTTTTGGGGGATTATACTGATACTACTCAAGGAATACTCATGAGAATTCTATTCTTCGCAATCATATTTCTACTGAGCAATCAGGTGTTATTGCATTCAGGAGAACCTGCAAAAAGACATACTGCTCGTTTTGCCGGTACATATATGTTTGGATCTGCGATCCATAAAGATGTTGATGAAGATGCAGATGATCATGTTGGTGCTGGTGGTACAGTATTACTATATCCAGAAACTGATTCAACAATGTTGTTTTTCATGGAAGTTGAGAAAGGCGAACCTGCAAATGCGATTGGTCGCTTGGCAGGTAAAATCATATTGAAAAGCAATAAGGGTATTTTCACATTGAACAATCCACAAGGTGTGTCTGTTTGCAAATTGTCATTTCAAATAGAAAAAAAATATCTTGACATTCGCACGATGGAAGGACTTGGTGATTGTGGATTTGGTCCAGGTGTAAAAGCAGACAATCGTTTCTTCCGATATAGTGGAGAGATTCCTCAAAGCTATACTATTGAAGGAAAGAATATCTACTTTGAAAAACCAGAAAAACAACCTGAGAAAAAAGAACAAACAACTCCTGTGAATACTACCCCTCAATGAACATTGAATTCATCGACATCCCAGACCGTACTTTCATTGGAAGATCATTGACTTTGCCATTGCAATCACATGATGTGTTTGCATTATGGCAACAATTTAGAAAAGAACAAATACAGGCTGGTATCATTGATGTGGAATTAATTTCCATGCAGTCATATCATGAATGGCCCCCAACAACTGCAATCACCCATGTTGCATGTCTTGAAAAAAAACAATATCAAGAATATCCCAAAGATTGGTGCGAATATTTTATCAAAGGTGGTGTATATGCCACATTTGAATATAGTGGCGGAAGATCAGAATTTCCCTCATTACTCAAACATGTGATACTTGAGATATTGCCTACAACCAATTATTCATTCGATCCAAGTCGCTATCAATTTCAAATCATGCCAGCAGAGTATTCGCTTTCGGATCCACAAGCGAGTGAATCTGTGTATATACCTGTTATATGATGTGGCTGCGATGGGCTCCATCATATAGGAGCCCGAAGGTGTCAAAATTTTTTACTCATACATCCCATCAATTGCATCTTTATACTTTGCTTCAACAAACTTGCGTTTCACTTTTTGTGTCATGGTGAATTCACCGGCTTCGACACTGAATGGTTGACGCTTGACAATAAAATTGCGGACTCTTTCGAATTTCGCTACATCTTTTTCAAGTGATTTCATGTCTTTTTCGATCCATGCATGAATATCTGCATCATAGATGAATGGATCTGATTCATTAAAGAAAGCATCATCTTTTTTGAATAATTCTTTGACTTCATCTTTATTAGGAACAACAATGGCGGTGATATATTCTCTTTTATCGCCAATCAAAAAGATTTGTTCAATCGCAGGACTTTTTGAATACTGATTTTCGATTGGTGTTGGATATATATTTTTTCCAAAACTGTTTACGATCATATTTTTGATACGATCGGTAATTTTTAAATATCCTTTGTAAAAAGTGCCAATATCACCTGTGTGGAACCACCCATCTGCATCCATTACTTCTGCAGTTGCTTCGGGTTTATTGAGATAGCCATGCATTACATTAGGTCCTTTGACCAGGACTTCACCTTCAGGACAAGAAAAATCTTTTGTAAAGGAATCATAAGTCTGCACTGTGTACAATTCTTTTGTATCAGGATTTTGAATGGCCACTGTACATCCAGGTGCAACACGACCAACAGTACCATAGACTTGTCTTTCGAATTCATTCACAGATACAAGCGGCGAGGTCTCTGTCAACCCATATCCTTCCAAAACAAGTATATCGAGATTCTTGAAAAAGATCCCAACATGTGGATAGAGTGCTGCACCACCTGAAACTACAATCCGCATTCTTCCACCCATGCGTTCACGTATTTTGCTGAATACCAATTTATCTGCAATTGCAAGTTTGAATGAAAGCAATGCACCGGGTTGTTTACCATCTTCATTGAGTAAGCGCTTTGCATCACCTTGTGCAAATGCCCACAGAAAAATTTTTGATTTCAAACCACCATCAGCCAAAGCCATTTTTTGCACGCGATCATAAATGCGTTCGAGCAAGCGTGGAACGGATGCCATCACAGTTGGGCGGACTTCTTTGATATTTGTTGCGATTGTTTCGATGCCTTCCGCAAATGCGATTGTTCCACCAATGAATGTGCAAAGATAATATGTACCTAGTCGCTCGAAGACATGACATAAAGGAAGGAATGAGAGGAATACATCTTCGGGTCCGATATTGCTTACGATCGTCTTTGCTGCTTTTGCATTACTCATGAAATTTCCATGACTCAGCATCACACCTTTTGGAACACCGGTTGTACCCGATGTATAAATCAATGATGAAAGATCATCTTCCTTAACAGCATTAAAAATATCTTGAATTACTGTTTCATATTCAGATGCTTTTTGTTTTCCATGTTCAATGATTTGTTTTGCGCTGATGACTTTTTCTGGGACTTCTTTACTGTCAAATGCAGTAATTATTGTTTGTAATGTTGTTCCACGAGCATCAATTGCAAGTATTCTTCTCAATAAAAATGGACTTCCTACAAGAATAGCTTTTGATCCGCTATCATTGAGGATATACTCAATTTCAGATTCAGACAATGTGGGATAGAGCGAAGCATTAACTAAACCGAGTTTGAGACATGCTTGATCGAACAATATATATTCAGGAGAATTTTCTAAAATGAAAGCAACCCGATCTCCTTTTCGCAACCCCATATCATGGAAAGCTGATGCTATTGCATTTATCGAATCAAGTGCTTCACCAAAGGTTATATCTTTATAGACTCCCTCCTTCTTTTGCATGAGAAAAGGTTGATTGAGTCCTCTTAATGTATGTGCTGAATGAAGAAAAAATCCATGTAAAGAATGTGTATTCATAAATGTATTCCATGTTTGTGAATGAATGTAATCTACAAAAAATCAATGATTTGGGAGAAAACCGGATTCAATCGTTGAATACCAACTTTTCGATGCGTAAATTGTAGCCTGATTTTCATATTACTCGGACTACAATGAACATTATTCTACTGATATTGGTGCTGCTCTGTAGCACATCGTCGTTGGCACAGCAAGTTCCACAGTTTACACCTTATGATGACCAAATTCCAGGTATCATTAAGAGTCACAAACCAAGTTATGATGCCACATATCCGGATTGGGCGAAAGAACTCTATGCATATCCGGCAAATGCAATAACAGTGCGCAATGGGCTAACTGCATATCTCCAACAATATCCAGATGCGCATAGTGCAATCATCCGATATGCAAAACAATGGTTGCATGCAATTGCAGAGTATGAAGATGAACATGGAATGGTGCATATTCCGGAGATTTCTCAAGATCAACAGAATATCAAACGAGAAGAAACCTTTGCCGGAAAAGGAAATTGGAGTTTTTGGGGTCCGAAAGAAACATTTTGGCTCAATGAATCCGGCTCTTCAACAGAACCTAAGGCATGTCCATGGCAAGTAAATATTTATGCATTTGATGTGTCGGAATCGAATCCATCAATTCTTTTTGCAGGAACAGAGACAGGATTTGTGAATAAAACCACAAATAAAGGATTGAATTGGACACAATCCGGTAGAGATTATTATTTCGGGGGTGGCATTACTGCAGTTACCATTCATCCAACAAATCCATCAATTGTATATGTGAGTGGTGGAAAGCAAATCCATAAATCTACTGATGGCGGAAATACATGGAAAGCAATGCTCACCGAACGCTTTGGTGCAGATCGTGTAAAGATTGATCCTTCGAATCCAAATGTGCTGATTGCTGCAGCACCTGAAGGAGTATTTCGATCAGAGAATGAAGGATCAACATGGGTAAAAGTGTGGAATGCTCCTGCTTATGATATCGAATTCATGCCGGGTAATGCAAAGAATGTATATGTCCTTTCAAAAGAGAATGGAAATTTCAGAATTGTACAAAGTACAGATGGTGGCAAAACATTTTCAATTCATTCAGCATTTCCTTCAGACATCATTGAAACATCTGGCGGACTTCTTGCAATGACACCGGCGAATCCGAGTATCATCTATGCAGTATTGTTGAGTAGCGATGATATTCCGCATTTACTCAAAGGCAGAGTTGGTGGCACAACACCAGAATGGACAACAGTTAGAAAGGGAAAGACTACAGAATTTGCGATGAATAATTGGCAAGGATATTATGATTTAGTGTTAGAAATATCACCAAAAGATTCAAATATGATATTTACGGGATCTTCTTCATTGTACAAATCAACAAATGGTGGATCTACATTTGGACTTATAGGTGGATATGGTGGAGCTATACCTGTGCATCCGGATCAGCAAGACATGAAGCTGATGTCAAATGGAGATTTCTGGATTTCAACTGATGGTGGTTTGACACTTTCCACTGATGCATTTTCAAATCCAAGTAATGCTATTGCACGAAATAATGGAATTGTTGGTTCTGATTTTTGGGGCTTTGATCAAGGTTGGACAGAAGATATTGTGATTGGTGGACGCTATCACAATGGCAATACTTCAATATCCGATATGTATCAACCAAAAGCATTGCGGATGGGTGGAGCAGAATCTCCTACCGGTTGGGTTTTGCATCATAAGGAACGACATGTAGTATTCAGTGATTTGGGGAATGGTTGGATATTGCCAACAACAGCGACAGGAAAACCAGAAGGGAGATTCATCTATAGTAAATTTCCAAACATGGAAGAATATGGTGGAAGAAGAGGAAATCTCTTGCATCATCCTGAATATAGCACAATGCTTTTTGTTGGTGAGGGAAAAGGATTTTGGATGTCCAAAGATGCCGGTCAAACATGGGATTTGATTCATGCATTTGATAATCCCGTACGCTTCATGCAAATCAGTTATGCTGAAAAAGATCCAATCATCTATGCAGATATTGTGAATGAAGGTATGTATCGCAGTATTGATCTTGGAAAAACATGGACAGCAATCACATCACTATATAGCACACCAAATGGAACAAATGCATGGAAAGGAAGAACACATATATCTGTGTCTCCAATAAATGGAAATATTGTCTATGCAACATTCTCAAATGGTACATGGAGTGCGGATATAGGCAAAGTATTTCAAACTACCGATGGCGGTGTTACATGGACTGACTTCACAGGTAAGGTGTCAGAATATTTGAAATGCACCGTTGTACAACCCGATAAAAATGGAAAAGATATTGTCTATCTGTTTACAAATGGAAAGAATGCAAAAACAGGTCAAGTGTATTATCGCACATCTGAAATGACAGATTGGGTTTTATTCAATGAGGGATATCCTGCGGCCATGAGCGTAAATCTTGCATTGCCATTTTTCAGAGATGGAAAAATTCGTGTGGCAGGAACCGGTAGTGTATGGGAATCACCATTGATTGATACAAGTTTTGCGCCCATTGCCAAAGCATGGGTTGGACCACAAGTGGTTTCTTGCGGTGCTGATACAGTATTCATGACGGATCATTCACTCTTTATCAATCGCAATGCAAAACGCACATGGAAGATTGAACCCGAGCCGGAATGGATTAGCGACAAGAATGCAATGAATCCAAAGGTAGTTTATGGTGCGAAAGGAAACTATAGCGTATCGCTTACGTTGGAGCAAGAAGGAAAAACATATACTTCATCAATTGTTCCTGTTACCGTTAGACCATGTCCATCAATTGAAACATGTGATAATCCGGGATTACTTCCCAAAGGCGATTGGAGCATCATGAAATTCAATAGTCAGGAAGTGAATGACCCAGGTCTTGCAGTCATGGCTATAGATGGTAATCCAAATACCATTTGGCATACAAGATGGAGCACAGGAAATGATACAATTCCACATGAAATGCAAATCGATTTTGGA
>RGCF01000133.1 GCA_009919265.1 Bacteroidota bacterium
CTCTTCGTAGCCTTCGGTGCTATCATTCACAGATATCACATCGCGTGCCCAAGTTCCGCAGTGCTCTTTCCCGTCGGCATAGTAATCACCGTTCCCATGACCATTACCCTCTGCCACTAGGAGTGGAAGGGGATGGATCTCCTTAATTTTCTTCTTGTCAATGAAGAGTTTCTTCGTGTGGTTCAAGATGTATTGGTAGTCAGATTTCTTGTTAAGATATACCATCTTATGCATCTGATCATGGCAGGCCGAATAGAGAGTGTATGGGTTTGGTCCTGGACCTACGCCTTCGGCGCCTTGGGTCTCAGGGTTCGCGTAATCGCCTGCCCAGACCAGTCTAGTCTTGTAGAACATACCCGATGGGCTCAGCATGAACTCAATGGAATTCATAACAGAGTTTCCTACATATGAGTGTTCTGCGAGTTTCGCCCCGTGACTATAGGAGGAAGGATCCACAAAGGCGCGAATGTACTTTCCATCTTCTGCCAAGAAAACACAGATAAAGTACTGACCCATTCTTATTTGTACTGGCTTTTGTTTGGCAACTTAACTTCAATTTTTGATGTGTTTATGTGTATTCAGTGAAAAAATTGAACTCTCTAGTTACCCCTACTTTTACAACCAAAAATGAACATATTTGTCTTGAATATCAATGCCAAGAAGGCTGCCGAGGCACACGGGGATAAGCACGTAGTCAAGATGATCCTAGAGGCGTGTCAGATGCTTTACACGGCCCATTGGACTGCTACCTATCCTGACCTCCTCAAGGAGCGTTCTGCCATCAAGATCGCAAAGACCCATAAGGCTCTGCCAGTCCCTACACACATGGCGACGGCACCCAAGCGTAAATGCGCAGATGAGCAGGGGTATCGCCCTTTTCATCTTCACCACCCCTGTACAATCTGGGTTCGCGAGTGCCTCGGAAATTATATGTGGGCCGTTGAACTCGCATTGGCTCTCGCTGAGGAGTACGAGTATCGTTGGCCTGGTCGTGTGCACAGTTGTAAGGCCCATGCACTCTGGCTGAAGGCAAATGTCCCGCCTGGAATCTCTGCTAACGAGCGGAATGGATTCGCTATCGCCATGGACGAGAAATATCGGGTGGCAGGAGACCCCATCGCCTCTTATATACAGTTTTACAAGGGCTCCAAGCAGGACAGGAACTTGACGGTCTATACGCGTCGTGAGAAGCCTGGGTTTCTTACGTGACACACTTCATTCAATGGTTATAAAATTGATATATTTTTAATACATGTGATTATTACAATGACTGATAAAACGACCGTACTACACACACTACACGACGGTTCTATAATTCGTGTAATGGGTGCCAGAGAATTAATCAAAATACCCGTGTGGCACGGGAATCGTATCATTGATAATGCCCATGTTCAGAGAATAAAAGACGGAATTGCAAAAACGAAAGTACAGAAACTGGACTTCGGGTATCGGATTGTTACATATGATGAAGTGGATGCCGGTGGGAACATGGTGAGCACGTCCTGTATCATTGATGGACAACACCGACACCGAGTCCTATATGACTTCTTTCAGGAGTCTTTGTGTGAGCCGGATTTTCCTGTGGTTGTTCTGGAGAAGAAGGTAAAATGTGAAGCCGAGATTATAATGTACTTCAAGGAACTCAATAACCAGATGCCTATACTATGGAAGACGGATGCGAATATGTTGGCGAATGAGTATATCAAGATGCTGAGCGAGGTATTCAATACAAAAAAGGAGGTGATGATTCGTCCCAAGTCTACTACGCGACCCTATCTGTCTGTTGAGAAATTACGAGATGTACTTGTATCTTTTGGGACACAATTAAAAGAGTCTCCTGAGGAAATCAAGGCATTCGTGGTGCGAGTTCTTAGATACAATGCGAAGGCAATAGAAGATTCAGATCTAGGTATTGCTTTAGCTACAAAAAAAGGTCAGGGTGAAATCATTCAGAAGGCCGCTGGGCACAAATTCATGCTGGCAGTTGACCCTCGGCTACCATGGGTTGGAGAGTGTTTGAAGGGATAATTATAAGGTGATTATCACATTATTTCAATTTTTGCACGGTGATGTAAAATTGAACAATCTCACGGACGTATATACAAACAAATGACCACCAATATATATGTTCTTAAACTGCAAGGTGGTAATTATTATGTTGGTAAAAGCGATGATGTGATTGGTCGCTTTAAGGAACATATGAATGGAAAAGGGTCTGCATGGACTAGAAAATACAAGCCCATTTCCATTGTTCAGTCAAAAGATGGTGTTAGCGCCTTTGAGGAAGATAAGATGACAAAAGAGTACATGTCGAAGTATGGGGTCGATAAGGTTCGTGGTGGTTCTTATGTAACAGAAGTGCTAAGCGATTCCCAGCTTGATACTCTTAATACAGAAATCTGGATGGCAAAAGATTGTTGTACTCAGTGTGGTCGCAAGGGACATTTTGTGAAGGACTGTCGTGCGAGCACAGACGTAAGTGGGAATCGGATTGAATATGATGAAGATTATGCTGATGAATATGGATGCGAGTATTGCGATAGAACATTTACAACTGCATTTGGATGCGGAGTTCATGAGAAATCTTGTAAGGATAAAGTCGCTGTCAAACAGATTAAAAAAGGTACCTGCTACCGCTGTGGTCGTAAAGACCACTACTCAACCACATGCTATGCTAGGACTGATTCTGAGGGATGTGAGTTGGATTCGGAATCTGATTCTGATTCTGGATCCGATTACGACTCCGATTAAAACCCATCAAACGGGTTCCCAACTGGCTTCTTGTACTTGACTAAGGTCTGCCAGATGTAACTGTTGTCTGAACTGTATTTTGAATAATCGTGATCTCCGTAGAGAGACCAGCCGTCACGAATTGCATCCATCACAGCCCTTTCAAGATTTATTATGTTATTATCATAGACACCAATTACCCCGTATGCTTCAACAATTGGCTCTGATGAATGGCACTTGATGACAACCTGTGAAACCGTTGAGCCAATGGATTTCACGGGTCCTTTGAGAATATACCCCTTTTTCAGGTAGTCGTTCACGGTTTTCACGAATTTCGGCACATCCATATCGTAACCCAATTGAATAATTCGGTAGTCAGTGATTTCCTGAGGGACTTGTGCTTGCATCTTGGATATTAGGGGTTGGGTTACTGACATTTGTAGCTTTTACTAAGTAAAAACGGTTTTCAATTTTATTATTAACTTTACGGATAATGTTTAAAAGGCTACTCGGATGGTTCCACACACTTTTTCAGTTTAAATACCTTCTTTTTTGGCTTCGGGGCATCCTCACTCATGGGCACTAGCTCATTGGTTGGTTGGGGTTCCACTGCTATCTCCTGAACACGCTCGGGCTCTACAGTTGTCTGTGTTGACAGGTAGCCATTAAGGATGTACTTTGCCCTCTGCTCGGCCTTTGCTGCCATCTGCTCCATGGTCTTCATCTCGGCTTCCATCTCGTTGAGGATGGCGAGGACTTCTTGTTGGATGGTGAGAGGTGGGATTGGAATCTCAAAGTTCATGATGCTCTCCTTTGAAATATGCTCTAGATTTACAGAACGTTTAGAAAGCCCACGTATACTTTTAATATTAGTCATAAGATAATTATGAATGAATTTATGGGTTATACTACACGGCGCTTTCTGTGTAAGAAGAAGGTGACCTGATACGGCACATGGACCAGATACATCAAAGAACATACCTAAGCCAACCTTATCGCTGTCATGATCACCACCACCATCCTTGATTACAATGAAATACGGTGTATCGGAATTATATGAAGCTACAGAATGAGTGCCAACAGGTGATCTCCAGGAACCATTGTAGAATGGAACGGATCCTACATTATCAATGTCTCTATTTATAATCTTCACCTTCGGAATAATAGATTCATACAAGTTCCCCAACTTATTCTTCTCATACCCACGCGCCCCAACAGACCGCATGACGGCAGCCATTTGAGCCTTGATGGAGGTTGCTGCGGCCTTTGCGGTGGCTGCATTGCTGTAGATGAGATCAAGGGATTCTACAATTTCCTGTTGAATTGGGAGAGGTGGTAATTCTACAATAAATGATTCCATAAAGCCATTACTCATATTCTTATGATTGCTACCAATATAGCCCTCTTCTACTCTTGGCTTGTATGCATTAAGATAGTAATATATATAGCGTAATGTAATTGTACTCTTATCTTTCATACAGAATACAATGGTCTGACCAGCAACCGCGCAGTTACTATCTATATACAAGTTACACTTACCTGCCCCGTTAGTTCTATTCATTATAACCACTAAATGCTTAATATCAGCTGTATCTGTAAATAGTTTATTATTCATAGCTCCAGTATAGAAAGGATATTCTCCACTCTCCTTTCCAAAACTTGTATCATGCTTTGGAACATTATTAAACTCGCATATATCCCCCAACTTTACCATAGTAAAGCCAGAATGTTTTGTTATTCTCGAACTCTCCTGATATCGGCGCATATCAAATGAACACGAACCATCAAACTTCTCACGAGGTACCGTAAGCATACAAGTCTCAACAAGCTCACCCGATTCCTTCTTCTCTACATCCCAGAACTCGACAATATCAGTCTTTCCATTACGCTCAAAGACAATGACACTCGGCTGAATACCTGTATTCATGAAGAACTTTCCGCGCATCTTGATAATCCGCAAGACCTTGAAATTATCAAGTAGATACTTACGGAATGTATCGTGCTGCTTCGAGCAATTCACGAGAACCCCATCAGGTACGATAACTGCCGCCTTACCGCCCTCTGCAAGAAGCTGACATGTCAGTGTCATAAAGAGTGGCTCAGACTTAGTTCCAACCTTAACAATTTCCTTGATTCGCTCACAGCAGTCGTCTGCAAGGGTCAAGCCCTTCACACCAAAGGGAATATTCATAAGAAGCCGCTTGAATGTCTTGCGCTTATCAGATGAATCGCCGATGTCATTCTTGAGTGTATTACGCTTACGAATCATTGGAAACAGCTTCCCAGTGCGCAGGAACACGTTCAACCTAGCAATAGCTGCGACCTTGTCATCAATATCACCACCTGCAAGATCGTAGTTATCCCACTTTACCTCAGGGCACATCTTAGTGACATATTCAATATAACTCAAGATAAAGCCACCAGTACCCATAGTAGCATCACACATAGAATCGGGACGACCCGCAGTAATATCAGAGCCTAGTAATTCAGTCAGATACTGAGTAATCTGGCGATCCGTATAGAACTTGCCGAGGTCACGACCACCACCTGAACCCGTGCTGATGTGCTGCTCATAGATGAAACCAAGAACATCGGTATGCTTAGCGACCTCGTGAATGTCTAGCTCATTAAAGAGTTTCACAATCTTCTCAAAATCATCCTGTACCTTTAGCTTCCAGGTAAACTCATTCGTGCTAAACTTAGAATCTAGGACCTCAAGAATATCCTTGAAGGCCTTATCGGCTCCATTAATATCCTTAGCTAAGACCTTGCTAATTACAGAATCCCATGTGTATGGAACATTTAGCTTTGCTGCGGTATGAGTATCAAGCATGCGTGCAGCTGTAAAGAGGACACAGTGTGCCATACTATCCATATCAGTAATACCATCACCCTTGCGTAACACATCACGAACACGCTTCACAACGCTCTCAAGGTTCTTCACAGAGGGATGCATCGTTATACCTGTACCGGACATTTTAAAACTTATGCCGGGAAATTTGAAAAAAATACCACTCAATTTTTAAAGTCAGGGTTTAAGTCCCCTGAATTAACGGCGCCCGCCGCGCCCAGACTTGAATAATTCTGTTTCTAGATGCGACGGCATTGGACTGGGTAGATCTGTAAGATATCCATCGATTAAGTCATCCCACGGTGGACAGTCGGCTCTAAGGATGTAATCCTCCTTTGTTAGAATATAATTATCCTTACAGAACTTCTGGAGATCATAGAGTGTCATTCGCTTATCACTATGACTTGCACGTAGTAGGTCATACCATGAAATCCATCCACGAATATCAGAAGGGGTATCTGGAAGTTCATTAAGAAGCGCTTTCTCAGAATAATCAGAACGAGAATTAATTCCTAGACTGTGTACATTAGATACAAGATCTTTATAACTAAGCCCATCTACTGCCTTCTTCTGTCTGATATATAGACGACGAACATATGCAGCCTGAACCCGCTTAATTGTCTCTTCAAGTGACAGACTGCTACCGCTTACATTTACTTCTCCTAGGAAAGTCTTAATAAGTGGCTCAAGTTCCTTTACTTCACGCTTCTTCTTTGAATCTCCAAGGAATTCAATGATATCTAGGATGATAGAAGCAAGTACATCCTCTTCGGTTGTCCCCTGGTCGCTTGGGCGAACAATCAGACACCATCCTTCCTTACCCTCATAGTCAAGACGTAACGCACGCCCACACATCTGGAGAAGGATGTAGACTGCCGTCGTATTTCCAACAAGTGCACAAGTCATATCAAGTCCCTTCACATCTGAACCTTCACGAAATCGCTGGCATGCGAAGAGAATGCGAACAGTTCCATCGGCAGCGGCCTTAATGAACTGATCGTCTGTACGCAGACCATCAATCGCAGAGTAAATAATGGCACCAGGTATCATATTAGTTGCTTGATTTGTCAGATATCGTACATCTTCGACAGAATCTGGTGAATAAACGATGACCTTACCACCATTCCAGTGACCAGCCTCCTTCTTTTGCTGAATTGCTTTGCTTATGGAAACCAGACATGCATCGAGTTCAACTGCCCTATCATCATGCTTAGCTGTAATGCTAACCACGTACCGCGGCTTTGCAATCCATCTCTCCTTAACAGCCTCCTCTACGTCACACTTGTGAAGAATGGTATAGGGTTCCCCAAATAGTTCAGCGAGTTTATCGTGCTGTGATTTACTACATGTCTTGGGTGTAGCAGAAGTCCCCGTTAGAAACTCTGTATTCCACTTTATAAGCATTTCCTTCAAGAGTTGGAAATACTGTTCGCCAGTAATACGATGAACTTCGTCATAATGTACATGTGTCATATGGGGCAATCTGCGCATACCCTTATCGTTAATTAGAGCAGCCTGACATGCGCTAATTACAATATGGCAATTCGTAGGAATAGTCAGCGATGAGAGTTTTCCGTGGGCACCATCATAAACACTAATACCAAACTCAGAGAGTTTATTAAAATCTTTGGAAATGGTGTCAATAATATCATTCTTTGGAGAAACAAAGAGACCACGATAGATTTCACCCCTGGCCTTACAGCGTTCTGCGGCAATAACAATTAGCATAAGAGTGGCAATTGTTTTACCGACACCCGTTGGCCACTGAACAATTGCTCTATAAGATATATGTTCAGGATTTCTACAGATTTCCTGGAATAGACCCCATAGTTCTGTTTGAATGCGACGAGGGAGTTTTCCAGGAAGGAACACTCGAAGGAACTTCTCGTAAACTGTCTCAGCGCTTTTAACCGGCCGCGCCTCCTGCTCCTTACGAACCTCATTCTCATCGTCGTATTCCTTCTGCTCATTGTTGTTTATGGGCTCCTTATACTTCGTATTAATTAGTTTCACCTCGTCAAATGAGACCTGCTTTACTTTGAACTTCTGAGGCGAGTTCATAAAGCTAGATACCTCCTCAAAGGTCACACGAAACCACTCAGTTGTACCCTGACGTCTGTCAGCAAAGTAATTATGAAGGATTGCCTCCATTTCACGAAGTTCTGCACGGCTATTCACCTCTATTTTCCAGAGCCCATTATAGTGTTTTTCAAGCCCACAACCAGGAGCATCACCTATAGCATATTGTCGAAGGCGGTGGACTGGATGAATTGTTAGACCCAATTTCTTGAGACCCCTTGCATCTGTA
>RGCF01000134.1 GCA_009919265.1 Bacteroidota bacterium
AAGAGACTGTTGTTGTTATTTCCGTAAGCATTCACTACCATCGATACAAGTTCTTGGGTTTCGGGGTCGTTACGACGCACCATCTCTTGGAAATATTCGTTGATTTCTTTGAAATTGATTTTATA
Organism: Bacteroidota bacterium; assembly: GCA_009919265.1. Classification (GTDB taxonomy): domain Bacteria; phylum Bacteroidota; class Ignavibacteria; order Kapaibacteriales; family UBA961; genus UBA961. The sequence goes on from RGCF01000134.1 coordinate 126, forward strand.
GTTGGTAGGAATGAATATCTCGAGTGGGTTCATATTCATAGAACCGGCGCGATGATATATCATTTGTTCGAATAAAGGCACCGTTATTTTAGGGAAATTACCATCCACTCGAGTGAATTTCGTTTTTTCTTTATTTTCAGAAATGGAAGATTGGTCATTCACTGAAATTTCTCTCAAAGGGTTACGATTACTCATCTGTTCAACAAAATGGTCAATTCCTGAATCAATACTTGCGATTATATTTGTTAATGTGATGTAAGGAGGAGGCGGTAATTCAACGTGTGAGGATGTATTAGACAATAGAGTTTTTGATGGAGAAACGCCGCCGCCTTCGCCGCCTTGATCGCCTATGTCAATCGCGATTGTCGTGCTTTCAAATGTGCCTTTGAATATGTCATATGTTTTACAATCTGGAATCGGGAATACAACTTTTTCGAACAAATCTTTGAATGCGTTAGAAGTGTCAGGAATATTCGCATATAGTGCTTCATGAAATAGCCCCGCTACAACCTGAATATACTGTTCTTGTATATTAGGATTACTACTCGTATTTTTCGGCGCAAAAGCACCACACCCCCATGCTCCCAATATCAAAACATTACTTTTTTGTTCGACAGCAGCGACATACGCAATATTTTGGATCATTCGTATCATACTTGTTTTGAACTCGGACGATTGTATGTCAGTATACTGCGTTTGATAATTATTACTCTTTCCCCATTCATAAGCGGCGGCACTTATCACGTTGTAACTATTCTTTGATGAATTCGACGGCAGAGTAAATGTAAATTCATCTGTTATTTCGAAAGGCAATTTGTTGGTAGTATAGTAAATTTTTTTATTCCAGTTATTGTGTTCCCATCCCTTATAATATGTTTTATCATTCTTTTCATAACATCCTATTGTGGATAAAGATACTGCTAATAATGGAGCCATCATAATAAGAGTTTCTTCTTGTGCGGTAGAACCAAGCATGACACCTCCGCCAAGAACATCTGCGTTAGCAAAATTCAATATAGTCACGTTTTTAGGCCCGGTTGTGCTTCCTACTCCGCTATAAAAAGATGCTGCTCGCCCTGTAGTCATCTGAACAAACTCAATATTATCATCGTTGCTCATCTTACTGACATCTACCTTCGTTGTTATATCGTTGATGATTCGCTCTGTTTGAGGTGGGATTGAATCATTCACCGCTTTATTCTGATGAATTAAATCTAAGGAATTACGAAAATGAAACCTGCGATATTGTTTATATCCAGCAACAAATGTATCTGGGGTGTGTCTAGCAAGTGTCGGATGAGTATCTTCATTATACGCGAGTAATTTAAATAGAATACTGTTTGGAACATAACGTCGCAATATATCCGATCTTTTCACAAATTCATCGATCACATCGTTTTGCGTTTGAAACGGAACACAGCTAGTATCTTTACAATCAGGATTTGTTATCCTTTTACCAGAATAAACCGAAATTTGCTTTGCGTATTGGATTAATACAGGTATTTGCGTTTGAATGTCGGAAGATGAAATTTCTTGACTTGTAGTCAGAGTAACTTTGTCTCCATTATCAATATACTTATCATAACCTGTAGTGTTCTTTGCTTTCTCATTCTGTAACCACTCCCAGAAACCGGAAAAAGTGTCACTTGGACCTCTACCAACGATAATCGAATTTCCGGCGATTCCATTCGAAAAATAAAAACTTTGATCTATAAAGTTTTCCGGGTTGAAAGCACCGCCTTTGTTTAGAACTTTATCCGAACCAGCCAACCCATAAAATGTAATTTTTGATTTCGAGAGATCAACACCACCACTATCATTCAGCGACCGCATTATCGATGTATGAATACTGTATGCGTTTGATAATTCTACCGGCCATACAAACATATTTTTTGACAGATGTTTACTGTCGGAGGTTGTATAATTACCATCGGGAATATCACCAATACTCGCAAATGATTCGCGGCACATGTTTATACGGTATTGTGTATCATATAAGATTTTAGTTAGGTCGCTTCTGTTTTTATCTTTTAGATCATTAAACGGCGACACAACGTAGATTATCAATACATCTGTAAATGTTATTTTATCTTTACCACGGGACTCGTGTAAAAGATGCCGAGAAGCTGTATACATTTCCAGATGACCATAATGAATTGGATTAAATGATCCGCCATTTACAAGAATTGCGATATTTACGGGTGTTCCGTCTTCTTTATTTTTGGTGCTTGTGATTTCATCGATTCGGGTTTTGATTTCAGCGATGACACCTTCTGGCGTGTTTAATATCATCGATGACACAGGAGAAGGTGTGAAAAATGTTTTTTTTCGAATACTACCAATCGCGATGGCGGCTGCGGCGGTAGCAGCGACACTTGCGACGGTTTTCATCGGTGATATAGATTTGCTCATCAAACCAGCAGCACTAGGCTCTGGTGTATGTGAAACCGGAAAATCAACCATCGAAAGTTCTGGCGTTAATGCCGCATTCTCGAATACGAATAGTGAAGGAATCATATTTGTGCCACTAGGTAAAGAATTCCAACGATCTATTTTTGTTGTTATGCTGTCATTACAAAGATATAAACCTCTTTCAATAGATGTATGGGGTGGATTAACTATATTTATTTCAGATACGTAATGCCCATGCTTGATATCTCCACTAATATGCCACATAATACATGTTAAAAAGTATTGGTTGTCACCAAAAGTGAATACATGGTTTGGTTGAATCAAGTCATATCTTATGTTTGATAAGTGGTTATATCTATTGTTATCCAAATCCATACTTGCGATTTGTATCATAATATAATCTCCGCTGACGTACGTAAAATAATCATCATACATACCCTGTAAAATCGGTTTCAATGTAGGATCTTCATGAAAATCTAGGACTGAAGCAATTTTGTGGTGTATTGGGTCGGAGCTTTTTTTCAAGGCAGATAAAAGATCGTTTATTGTTTTATTTGACACTGTTTTAAAAATGGTGTTGATAACATGTATAATATCAACTGTTTCGTCTTGTATAAAACGAATGTCAGTTGAAGTAATATTACCTAATACATCTGTCGTATGTATCGTATTAAGTATTAAAGGAGTTACATTTATAAACTGTGTGAACCATGTTGTTACGTTTTGCCCATACGAAAAATTAATTCTTGGTTTGTTGTATAGTGTAGTTAGATTCGTCAATACCTGATCAATATATTTGTTTAATGTGTTGATACTAGAGTCAGATTTCACACTATTAAAACGGTCATAGAGAGATACTGTTGAAAACAATTTTAAATCTGACAGAAACCTACTTTTCTCAACCAATCGTTGATCCGTTTGACGAGACATTTTTTTTAATGGTTTTGGTATAATATCGAGTAACTGTTGTAGTGAGGTAAATTCGTGAGACCTGTTACGAATTAATGCTTTGGCAGCAATCATCCGAATAATATTTTCTTTTGTAATTCTTGTTGGTAATTCGACTGAATCAACCAAATTCGTAATAAAACTATCAGAACTAGTAAAACCTGAGTCACTCTTACTCCATTCGATCTCATTATTTGATTGATTGTGATAGATATTAATATACTGCTGTTGATACGTTCCATAATTGATACAATCAGTTATGTCGCCAATAAAAAGAAATGGGTCTTGTTGGCCATCAGAAATATATCTAAATACAGTTGGTATGGCATTAAAATGAAAAGTGTTGTCAGCTTTAATAGTATTCGCAAATTCAATAAAGTCAGTAATATCAATAGATCTATTTGCTGATTTGGATATATCAAATGGATATTTCTCTTTATCATGAATAAACTTAAGAGCATTATGAAGGAAAAAGCATTTTTGTATCACTGCTGAATCTGTCTTTGTCGGTTCGGAAATAACGGTTTGTATCCATTCTCTAAATTTTTGTGTATTTAATAACATCTGTAATGCTGAATTGAACCAGCATGTCTCAGCGCCACCGATAAATCCATAAATTGGATTCTTACTAGTTTGTTCGGCTCTTGCTTTAGTGCTGTAAATATGTGAAGCCAATGATTCTTCTATAGCTCTTTCAACATCTGTATCATATTCATTTTCATGCGAACTTGATACTCCTGCCATGATCACCCTTATTCTGACAGAATGACTATACTAACTATATACTCATTCTATTTTTCTTCTCGTAAAACTTACGCTACGCTATGTTATTTTCCACCGTTGCCGTTGCCGTTGCCGTTGCCGTTGCCACCGCTTCCACCCACCTTCGCAGGTTGTGACGACTCGAACGTGTCATCCTTAAACAGCTGATGATATTTCACCATCTCTAAATGGTCGGTTTCCTCCTTCTCCTTTTTCGCCTTTTCAAGTGTGTGTAATGCGTTACTTATTTCTAAATCCGACACCTTTTTCTCGGGTCCATGCTTCTCTTCGGTCATCGTGTGTAGGTCCCTAAACTTCGACGGAATCACGCAATACTTGCTATCAACATTCATGAGATGATCAACGACAATACTGAAACACGCCGTAATCACAAGAGCATAATAAATACTGCGTGTACCCATCCAGCTCACCGCAAATACAAGGACTTCTTTGCTCATGAGGTATTTAATCCACGACTCTGTCGAAGAGTTCAAATCGAGGTTGATATATCGCGACCCGATATTCAGGATAATCATGACGAAACCGGCGAAAAATGTGCTCGTATTCAGGTTATGAAAGAAGTTATGTGCGGCGGTCAATACTTTCGAGTCCATAATATTGTTTGCCGGTGATTGTAGTGTAAAGAAGTTGGTCTTTGATGAGAAGAGGTCCGTAAATGATTTCAGGGTAATCGGGGGTATCAGTGGTGATGAAGCAATCGACCCGGGAGCTCCGCCCACTTGCGGTTTTGGTGCTCCGGATGCGGCAGGTGCGGCAGCAGCAATTCCACTGCTCGTCCCTCCACCCGCTTTTATCGATACTTTTGGTGTTTTACTCCGCGACCGATGCTTATGTTTTGACATAAAAGACTGTAACTGTAACTATTAGTATTACAATAGATTATTTTTATTTACCTGAGCGGTTACCCCGAAACGCACTTTTCAGCTTTCGCATTCCTGCCTTAGCAGTCCTTTTGAATTTCTCGCGGATTCGAAACCCTTCTTCGCCCAGTGGATTATCGGGGTCTTCTTCTACGCTAATCGGCGCCATTATGGTTTCTTGCGACCCCCACTTACTAAATATTTCTTTAAATATTGTCTTTATGTATTTGATTTTCCGCTGAAAGTCGGTCATTGGCTTGCCGTCGTCCTTGCCTCCGCCGTCACCGTCGCCGCTGTCGCTGTCGCCGTCACTGTCGCTGTCGTCGCCGTCATTGTAAGTATCGCGTAAGTCATATCCGCCCGCCTTTCCGCGGTAAGTATTCGTTCCGTCGGGGACATAGGGGCGGTCTACTTTCTGGGATGTATCGAGATGACCGGCACTTTGTTTGTAGGATGTGCCAGCACCCGCCGCACCTACCACATTGCGAAGGTCGTTTCCGTGTCCGTTTCTGTGTCCTGTCTCCCCTGTCGCCGCTGCCCGTTCTTCCTTTCGTTTTATCTGGAATTCGTGTTCCTTCTGTTTTTCAATGCCGTCCTGGTAAGCACCAAAAGCAGATGTCAATACGACAATTGTCGCCATCAATAGCAAAATCGCAATCGTTCTTAATTCCATTTTTCACCTCTTACTTTTTAGGTTATTATAATACTCCGATATTATTATTTACGACGGCGGCGACGAACTGTGAGGACGACCGCCGAAATAATAGGTAATACCGTATAAATATCGTTTTTCGTCGGTGTTATTGTAAGTGTCATCGTCGTGGGGTAGTTTCAGGATATTGTTATTCTGGATATTGTTATTGTTATCCTTGTCCCTCAAAAAATTCACCAATTTATTGTTGTCTGTGGCTTCAAAAACAGACAATTGTCTCGATGATATTGTTGTCGGATCAACGTATATACCTGTAGACTGCTCCTTATCTATAATCTCTTTTGTGCATTTAATAATTGCGAGATACCCCAGAATCATCCGCAGCTCTTTAATAACGGGTTCGCTTATGCGAATCGTATTCATTGCCAATACATCGTTTTTCGATTGTTCGAACATCATCGATAGAATTTCGTCGATGCGTTTGCGGTATCGAAAGACTTTTCCATATACTGCAAGATACAACTCTTTTTTCTTGATATCGGTTTTGTATTTTTCACTTGTATCCTGAAGTAGTTTGCTATAATCATCTATATTTGCGTTGTCAGCGACATCTCTGCCGCCTTTATCCAAGCCAATTATATTTTTCATTTTCGCTTCACCATCCTCACCGTTGATGAGTGATACATAAGCAACTGTAGCACCTTGTTCTGTTTTGGAAGATGTATTCAAGTTCTCTTGCATTCCCGCCATAGTTAAGCTCCTACTCCTATCTGCCGATATGTCCGACGCTGTATCGAATAAAATGACAGTATTAAAACGCTTCAGACACCGTTCGATATTGATGATATACGCGTTGACTTTCTCGAATATATCTTTTTTGATTGCACGAAAGTCTCCGCCATTCTTAATGCTTCGATACACCGGGTCATACACACAGTCGCGGAAATATTCATAACGCTTTATTTTTCGTTGGGCAACAACATTTGTTTCACCATCATCATTATTCGGGATATAGATAACCTTCCCTTCGAAATCGTAGATACGATTCACGATTGCCGTCCGTGACGTCCCAATCAATTCGTTACTTCCGAACATCGTAATTCCACCTATTCCTGACCCAATCGAGCACTGCTTACTTTTGAAATATTTATCCGTGAATTCGTTACTATCGTGTTCCACGAACTTATTCGACCTTCGATGGTCTTTTCCGCTATCATCGCCGCGAACGATTGTCGGTAGTCCGAGAGAAAACCCTTCCCGAGAAGAAATGGAAACACCCATCGTAAGGTCGTCTTTACGGACGACCCCCGACGCCGCCGCACCCGCACCCGCACCCGCCCCTGCACCTGACACAGTTTCGGCAACCAACTTCTGTAATTCGCCAAAGTCGCGATTTGTTTCCTTCATCCATCGGACACCCTCCAGTATCAGTATCACGATACATAATACTACAAATAAAGCATATTGGCGATATACCAGCAAAGACACTACTCCAATAATAAGGACGATTTTCAGGATGGCAAATGTTGCATCTGTATACATAACATTATGATAGAACCAGGCAATAATATATTGAATATAATACTGAAGTTCCATTTGAATAACGGCGAACCCTACTACTATTACACTAGATATAATTCTATATACGATGACGACCGCTCGTGGCGTCGCGTCGCGTCGCGTTGTCGTCGTCGTATGTGTATTTTACTTCTTCTTCAGTTGTTCGTTGATGTCCTTGACGAGGTCATCAGCCCCCTCCGTCACCTTCTTTTCGCTATCGCAGCTCTCTCCCTCGCACTTCTTCTCGTCCTTCTTCATTCCTTCTTCACCTTCGAGGACTTCTTCCTTGCTGTTCGGGGTCATACCCTCGAAGCCGTGGTAACCGCTCATCGACGCAACAATCGCGACAAACACGACCGCCAATAAACCGGCGGCGGTATGCTTCAACGAGAGAAACACGACGGCAGCAACAAAGACGAGCTTGCCTACCACATTATTATACAAAAACCCGAGAATGTTGGGTTTAAGAACCATAATAACGATAACCACGAGTAAAACACCTAAAGTGAGTTCCTTGTTCAATTTCACCATTTTCGTCTT
>RGCF01000135.1 GCA_009919265.1 Bacteroidota bacterium
GGCGGGAGCAGACCCTATACGCCGAAGAAGAACTGCCGTCGTTTTTAGATGATTGGATTGAAATGACTTGATGAGTTGTTTGGAAATATCGTTCTTGTAGTGCGGATAGATATGCGTCACGCTTCCTTGGTTGGTGTAGGCGTATGTGTATAACTGGTATACAATACTCGATGTATAATTCCGGCGTTTTATCATATTCTTCATAATGTCGCGGTGGGCTTGTTGTTGTTGTGAAGATGCAAGTTTTTTCTGGATATATTCCTCCATCTTCGGGTTGTGTATCGCGAAGAACATATAATAAATGAACCATATGTCGGTGGCTGCGGCGACTGTATTTAGACATTCTTGGATTGGACGGTTTTGTTTTATTTTTTGGAATGTTTCTTCGACGGAGGCCATCCTTAATAATTTTATATTTGTATATAGTATAACGAGTATATCACTTTATTTTCGTTCAATTTTAATATGGGAGATTTCAACCAACCCGACGCCGCCCTCAAACCCGACGAGCAATCCGTCGACCCCGCCCTCTCCGCCAAGCCCGGCAACGGCTCCGGCGGCGACCAATCCGCCGGTCGCCGCAAGCGTTCTAATCCTTGGCTCGCTCACGTCAAGGAAACGATGAAGAAAAACCGTGGTGTCAGCTTTAAGAAGATTTTGAAGTTGGCGAAGAAGAGCTTCAAGAAGTCCAAGTCATACAACAAACGTAAGTCTCAGTCTCAGTCTCACAGCGGTGGTAAGAAGCGTGCTGCCAAGAAGGGTGGCAGCTCTGTCGCCGGTCTGGATATGGAGAAGCTCCTCGGCCAACAGAAGGGCGGAAGCGGTGTCGGTGGAGGCAAGGAAGGAATGGCCAAGTTCGGTGAGTCTGCTTCCCCTGTCGCTTAAAAAATAAGTTTAATATTATTTTCATTACGGGTAATCGATGTAATGAAAATGAAATGAAATGAAATGAAATGAAATGAAATGAAATGAAATGAAATGAAATGGAATGGAATGGAATGGAATGGAATGAAATGAAATGAAATGGAATGGAATGGAATGAAATCGCGAGCGGCAGCGTGGCGAATGGAATCGCGAGCGGCAGCGTGGCGAATGGAATCGCGAGCGGCAGCGTGGCGAATGGAATCAGCATTCGTAAAAAATAGTCACCAAAAATGCCTTTGTTTCTTCCGGTGTCATTCGCATCTCTGGGTCAGGATGAATATTTCGTAACATTACCTGTATTGTTTTCATTATTTTATAATTATCGTGTTGTTGTTTTAGTTTCACTTTATATTTACTCTTGAATTCGATTTTGGTTTCGGATGAATAATGAGTGTCGAACTTATGCTGCCGTTCTTCATTCTGCGAATGTGTCTCGGCGTCGGTGTCTGTCGCAGTTGTGGTCGCGGTCGTGGTCGTGGTCGTGGTCGCGGCGTCGCCGTCGGCGTCCTCTATACGCTTCATACGAAATAACAAATCAAATAATATCCGGATAAACATTATGTTCACAGCATACATATCCCATTTCTGCCAATATCGCAATAATTCGTTCATAACTTTTTCTCTCGGCTGATGAATATACCGAGAGAATATAGCGATTGATGTATCGTATATTTGTTTCTTGAAATGAGGCGACATACATTCGAATGCTCGATTGTGTTTAACAAACTCGTAACATATATTGTGGAGGCTTTCTTGTGTAAGTGTTTCGCGTTCATTCACGAGATATGTCATCAAATGAACTTCTAATGGCCATAAATAGTAGTCAGGAGCATGAACATAAAAGTGTTGTTTCCATAAATAGTTATCCTTGAATACCTTTGAAGAGTCCGAACTGTATACTATATTTGAATCGGTGCTTCTTTGTAACCCAGATTTCTCATATGATTCGTGCCATTTATATTCTAGTAATCTCGCGATATCTATCGAGAGGCCAAAATCAATAATATACGGGAGTTTCTGTGTTTTTTCAACAAGAATATTATTTTGTTTTATGTCATAATGAACAATTTTGTATTGAATAAGAAGCTGAATACTGTCCATAATTCTCTCATACATATCAAATACAATCGACATTGTTCTGTATGATACCTCGTCGTCTTGGTCGCGGTCGCGGTCGCGGTCGCGTTTCTGTTCATCTTTTTGCAATAATTTTGTAACACTGACGTCGTCGTCGCCGTCGCTGCCGCTGTCGCTGTCGCTGCCGCTGTCGCTGTCGTCGTATCTTGATATGTCGTGGTCGGGGGGGCTGTCAGGGTAGTCTTGATGTCTTGGTGTTACCGTCTGTTCTAAAAAGTCGTGTAAGTATATTCCTTTGATATATTTCATTTTCTGCATAACAAAGTTCTTGTTTAATGTTTCATATTCGTGCGGCGTGATATGGATAGTTCTATCATATGACCTCGAACCCGACGGTATATATCTACGAATCGCATCACAGTCTGTTACATATTTCTCTTTTATTGTAGCTAAATCAATCTTGTATGTTTGTATGACTGGGACGAAAAAAAGCTCAAAAGACGGTATCTCTTGAATTCTTTTACCAATATAGTCTTCGAAATTCGAATGAAAGTTGTGTTTTTGGATTTTTGAAACAAACGATTTTCGCGTGGTTATATTATTCTCGTTGGTTGATTTCGTTTTTCTTTTTGTTATTTGAAATGGAAGAGACGGATAATAGATGCATCCAAATGTTCCTTGATTGATAAGCTTTGTTTCATCTTCGTGTGTATTCATTCTTGTATTGACGGAATAAAAATTATTTGATTTATTCCCGCTGCTTCTTCGCTGCTCACGCTTCGCTCCCGCTGCTTCTTCGCTGCTTCTTCGCTGCTCCCGCTTCGCTGCTCCCGCTTCGCTCCCGCTATTCATTTTGTTGCGACGAGACATATTTGTAGTATCTGTTTTTGTATGTTTTTTTGATTTTGTCGATGATTTCGGTTGTGATTTGGTCGGGTGTTGCTTCCGACTGTATTGTTTTTTGGTATTTTTCAATGATTTTTTCGATTTCAGTCGTCATCTCGATGGATGACATGTTGGTTTGATAAAAGTCATCATAACAACTAGATGGTTTGAATTTCTCGGCCTCGTCCGTGGCGGATTTGGTGTGCTTGTTGCGAATATGGACATCCATCAATCGAATCGCGTCTTTTGACATTGTGATGTAGGGGCGACGACTCTGCTGCTGCTGCTGCTGCTGCTCTTCCTGTTCCCGAGTTCTTGCTACGACGGCGGTGGCGGTGGCGGTGGCATCGGTGGTGGCATCGGCGGCGGTGGCGGTGGCATCGGCGGCATCGGTGACAGCGGCAGCAACCGTCTTCTTTCTAAAATAATATCTTCCAGCCTTGAACATCTTGTCGTTGACATCACCCGTGTATCCATTTTCATGAAGGCGTCGTCTCTCGGTTTCGATTGCTTGGGATATTTCTTCTCGTTGCGTCCATTTCGTCCATTCGCTCTTGTATGTATGACGGTCGTCGTATTGATGGACTTTAGAGAACTGGGATAATCGCTCGATGAACGCTTTGCTGAATTCGTGGCGGAATGTCTTGATATTGTTATTGTCGTTGTTGTTGCTCATTGGAAGTCGCTCCTCTATAACTTTTCTGGAAAAATCATTTCAATTTTTTTAGTATTCGTGGATTGTGTAAAATTGAATTGTATATAATATAGAATCATTCGGTATTATATTACATTCATTCATTCATTCATTCATTTATGCCTGTTCCCCCTCGTGTCGTCACAGAAAGCGAGGCATCTGACGCTTATGTTCGTTCGTTGTCTGAATTAGAGAAGCGTGTTCTCTCCATTGCCGAAGATCATCTTAAAACTTCATTCGATTTGTCGCGGTCGAGTGGATTTATTGCTTGGAAGGCGTCGGCGGCGTCGGCGGCGTCGGCGGCGTCGGCGGCGTCGGCGGCGAAGAAGGACGTCTAAGTCGCAGTTATTATATCAGATTCCTGATACAGCGTAGAATTCTTTTCCGCGTCTTTTTTATCTCTCGAATTGATTGTTTATATTCGCGGCGATAGCGTTTCACGGAACGCAGATGTCGGTTGCTCCTGCTATTGCCGTCGCCGTTGCCGTCGCCGTCGCCGTCACTGTCGCCGTCGCCGCCACCGCCGAATAATTTCACTCCTCTTGCCCCTGCTGCACCCATTACTCCTTTTCCAAGCTTAAAAGCATTTCCGACTCCAATTACTCCAACCGCTTTGATTGCTAATTTACCAAAAGCAAATGGCGATATTTCTTTTCCTGACGCGATTTGATTTGACATATCGTTCAAGTCTTTTCCAATTGAAATTAAACTTTCTAGTTTCTTTTTATCCTTTGCCAAACCTATAATATCTTTAATTGATTTTGCGTCTAGCCCGGATGCTTTTAATCCGGCATTTACCGCACCTAACGACCTATTCACTTCGGCGGGTGGCATACCTGTAAGCATTAATGCATTTTGTAATACGCTGTTTAGCGGTGTGCCTGCTTGCATGGATTGTGTTATGGATTCTTCGATTTTCTTTGCAACGGCATCGGGGTTCGTTCCGGCTTTGGTTGCAAGTCCAGATACAGTATCTACTAGAAATGGAACCATTGCATTGGCGTCGCCTTTTTTTAGTAATTTTGTAAGGTCACCTACGAATTTTACAGTGAATTGAACCGCGTTTTTTATGGTGTCGGGCGAAAGGTCGCCGCCTGCTCCTGCTCCTGCTCCTGCTCCTGCTCCTGCTGCACCTAATAATCCTCCCGCTGCTCCTGCTAGTGCTCCTAGGTTGCCTAGACCCGCGGGACCGGCTGCTGCTCCTGCTGCTCCTGCTAGTGCTCCTAGGTTGCCTAGACCCGCGGGGCCGCCTGCTACTCCTGCTAGTGCTCCGAGACCCGCTGCTCCACCTGGGACGCCTGCTACTCCTGCTAGTGCTCCGAGACCTGCTGCTCCACCTGGGACGCCTGCTGCTCCTGCTAGTGCTCCGAGACTCGGTGGTGCTGCTGCTCCTGGTGGTGCTCCTGGTGCTCCTGGTGCTGCTCCTGGTGCTGCTCCTGGTGTTGCTCCTGGTGTTGCTCCTCCTGCTCCTGGTGTTGCTCCTGGTGCTGCTCCTGGTGTTGCTCCTCCTGCTCCTGGTGTTGCTCCTGGTGCTGCTCCTGGTGCTGCTCCTTCCGTGCCTGGTGCTGCTCCCGGTGCTGCTCCTTCCGTGCCTGGCGTTGCTCCTTCGGCTCCCGGTGCTGCTCCCGCCGCCGCTGCTCCTTCGGCTCCCGGTGCGCCGCCTGGTGCTCCTGGCATTGCAGGCATCCCAGGCATCCCAGGCATTCCAGGCGGAACCATATTTCCTAATGCCGCTGCTTGCCCTTGAACATCATCGAGCTGACCTTGAAGTTCTTCCACCCCCGTTTTCAAATGAACACCCTCGTTCTTTGCTCCTGCCATTGTAGTCACTGACTTTGACATAATGACAATTACATTCTGTAAAAGACGCCATAATTGTAAAGTAGTTCCGATACCTGGTATAAGACTCAAAGCATTCATAATACCTTCCACGGACGACGACGCAATGTCTCGAACATCATTCGAGAGAAGTTTCTCTATCCTTTTTAATGGCTCGTCAATCGTCTCGATTGCTTGGTCTGCAATATCTGCGATTCTATTCATATCTCCTGCATTATCTGCTAATTGCGGGATTGCTGCCTTCAGGTTGATTTCCGCTGAAAGGTCGGATGTGCCACCTTGAATTAAATCATTCCACCATTTCTTAATTCGACGAACCGCCAAAACCAATGTATTTTTTGCAGACGTTCCGATATCCGGGTATTTCTCTTCTTCTTCCTCATCGTCCTCTTGCCCGTTTTCTTTCCTCTTCTTCTTTTTGTTTTCCTCAATATACAATATGATTTGTGTTAATAACGGTAGCAGTGAGTCTTCTAATTCGGTCATTCTTGCGATTTCTTGCTTTAATTGTGCTGCTTGGGCTGCTGCTTCCGCCGCTCTGGCATCGGCGTTTGGGGTGTCAGCTCCACCTGTTTGATGCATTTTCGCGTGTGCCCGTTTCTCTTTATTCGTATTTATCGTTTCGTGTAATAATTCGAACATTGTAAGGATGGATGTAAATACATTTGGGCGTAGTCGCCGTAATTCTTCGTCTTCTTCCTCACTCAGCCGTTTTCCTTTTTTGTATCTTTGCTCTCGTTTGTTTATTAAATAATCATACCGTTTCATATATCTCTCCACATTTTTGACGATTGACATTATTATTATATTATATATACATAACTTTATAATGCCGAACGAGTTTTCATTTGTTTCTTGAAGTCGGCGTAGTTAATAGACTGGGGGTTGCGCCCCCCATCGACGCTAGCTTCGCTCGATGAACCTGTGCTGGTGGCTGTGTCGGGGGGGTTGCGCCCCCCATCGACGCTAGCTTCGCTCGATGAACCTGTGCTGACGGCTGTGTCGGGGGGGGTGCGCCCCCCATCGACGCTAGCTTCGCTCGATGAACCTGTGCTGACGGCTGTGTCGGGGGCTGTGTCGGTTGCCGTCTTTCGTCGTTCCGCCAGAAATGTTTTATGATGTTGTGCGAAATCATCAATTTTACCTCGATACGAATAACGGTTTGCTTTTTCGCGGAGTATCTTGTCGGTCGTGTTGCCGTTGTTATTGGTTGTCGCTGTCTCCGTGTGTTCGCTTACAAATTTATGTGTCTTTTCTTTCGTATCGTTTGTTGTCGTATGAAGGTTCAGGTTTGATGCCGTATTATATGATTTCAGATTCACGAATACGTCCTGCTCCTGCTGCTCCTGCTCCTGCTTCTGCTCCTGCTTCGTGTCGACATTAATGGTGGTCGATTGACTGTGTTCTTTGTCTGCGGCGGGGTCGGTGTTGGCCTGGGTTCGTTCCTTCGCCTTCTTATATTCTTCTCGTATATCCACATGGATTTCTCTCGGTGCGTTTGTCTCTATCATATACTTGCGTGAAATCGTTTCTAAATATTTGTAAGGAATGTTGCCTGTTCGGGCGTAATAAGCGAATGAAAATGTTGCATGGTCGTAGCACATAATTACATCTCCATAGAAGTCGTTGATTTTATCTCGAACGGTAGAATAATACATATTTTCTAAACATTCTTTCTTGTGTTCTTCGTCTTCTGCTGTGCTAGCGGCGGCGGCGGCGGTATTCTCGAGTGAAGCAACCCATTCGTCGTATTCGTTGAAATACTTATCTTCAAATAATACGGTTAGTGCTGGTGCTGGTGCTGGTGCTGGCTGATTGCGAAGAATGAAATTGTAGTATATATATTGGAATGGTAGTGAGATTGTGTATAAAAAATTATAGGGTCGCGGTGATGGTGTCGTAGGTTGTTTATATTGTAATAGTGTTTTGTATAGAAATGATGCTAGTATAGTAGTGCCTAATGCATATACAATTGATTTGTGGGGCGATGCTGATGCTGATGCTGATGCTGATGCTGATGCTTTGTTATAATATTCTGCAGCATATAGAGTGAGTAATTCGAAGGGGTTTGTCATTATTTATTTATTTATTTATTTATGTATGTATGAACCATAAATGTTTATATTTCATTACAACACGCCGCTGCTCCCGAATCGGGTGATTCGTTCTTGAAATAATTCAGATACTTCCGTTTGTAGGTCTGGAAGTTTGATTCGTTTGTAGGTTTGTGCTTCCGGGTGAAGAACTACGAGATACAAATCTGTTACATTTTTCTCGTATTTGGTTTGAAGTATATATTTGTATATATTGAGTTGAAGAGCGTAGTGCCAGTAATTTGTGTCGGGGAGGTGCTCGATTGCTGGGTGTGTGGCGAATTTGTTGGCGGAGTTTGTTTTTGTGATTTCGCGGCAGCGTTTCCAGTCGTATATCACCAGAGGGGGTTGCGCCCCCCC
>RGCF01000136.1 GCA_009919265.1 Bacteroidota bacterium
GGTACAGTCCTTGATGCCATCCACGACGGATTCCACCCCACTTCCGGCAAGAATATTCGCTATAAAGCCCTACGTCTCCACGTGGGTTCCAGAGAGGATCCTCGCAAGAATTCCAAACCCCGTGAGATTGTATTACAAGAGCTACCTCTTACACCTCCCAAAGGTACGAAGGGTGCCAATATTTATAGACCCGTACTATTTGAGCCAGAGGAGTACCCCGATGATATGGCCAATACGTGCTACGTAGAGGTTGTCGTGGATCTGGAGACGGGCGACGAATACGCAGTCTGTGAGGGCTCCAAGGAGCCTATTGCCGACAAGAGTATCGTGGAAATCGCATACGATGCCTCGAGGCCCGCAGGGTGGCGCTGGGTGCCCAAGCTGGTCCGTACTGATAAGACTGAGCGCCTCCAACGTGGAGAACTCGGTCGCACTCTCAACTCCAATATGGTTGCTCAGAGCACATGGAAGAGCATACACGACCCTGTAACCCAATCCATGATTCGCACGGGGTCTGAGGTGCCTTCCAAGGAGGAGATTACCGCTGTATCTGCCATTGAGCAGGAACGTGCCGCCATCTCCAGAAAGTACGCCGACCGTACTGCGCCTGAGGAGGATATGGCACGTATTAGACCTCTCCGTGACTTCCACAATAAATATATCAAGGAGACTATTCTGTATAGTTCAGTCATGAAAAAGCCAAATCTGGCTCTGATTGACTTGGGGATGGGGGTTGCCCAAGATATCCAGAAATGGCGACGTGTCAATGCGGGGGCTGTTCTGGGTATTGATATTGCTGGAGACAGTATCAACAGTGCCACTCACGGAGCCTATCAGCGTCTGTGGTCCACTATGCTCCGAAATGGTCGCGACAAAGTCTTGCCGATGGTGTTCGTAGTGGGTGATGTGTCCAAGAACCTGGTTTCTGGAGAGGCTGGATTGAGCCCGGAGGATTCAGTCATTCTACAGAGTACTCTTGGTCGCGTGAAACCTAGTGGTGTTGTACCACCCTATGTGGAGAACCATATGGCAAGCAGGTTCAAGGCGAAGGCTGATGTGATCAGCTGCATGTTTGCTCTTCACTACATGTTTGAAACCAAAGAGAAGTTTGATGGGTTCTTGCGAAATGTATCGGAGAATCTCAAGATCGGTGGATATTTCATCGGTTGTTGCTTTGATGGCGAAAAGGTCTTTGAGTTCTTGAATGGACGTGATACACGTATTGGACAAGAAGGCGATACCGTCCTGTGGAAGATTATGAAACGCTATAACGCAGATGAAATTCCTGCCGGCGATGAGGCATTTGGTATGCCCATTGACGTGGAGTTCATCAGTATCGGTATGCCTCATCGCGAGTACTTGGTACCCTTTAGCCTATTGAATGAAAAGATGAAGTCTATTGGCTGCGAACTCTGCTCGCCTGAGGAGTTAAAGGAAGTGGGTCTCCAAAGGTGTACTGGATTCTTTAGTGAGAGTCATGCAATGGCGGCAAAGTCTGGGCAGAAATACCCCATGACTCCTGCAGTGGAACAGTTCTCCTTCCTGAACCGATGGTTTATCTTCAGAAGGAAGGGTGAAATGGGTACTACAGAGCTTAAACAGACGGCCAAAACTACAGAAGTGCGTCCAGAAGGTGGGGGTCAGCAGGATCTCATAGAAGAACTCCAGGCCTCCAATGCCAGCGAAAATGCTGCAGCGACGAGTGCTTCAAAGCCAGTAGGTGCAAATGGTAAGAGACAGTATGCTCCCTCCGAAGTACTCCAATTCTACCAGGAATCCCCTGCCATGGATCGTCTCAAAATAAACGATAAATACGCACTCCGTTACATTGCTCCAGGCACACCGTTCATCATCACGGACCCTGTTACGGCAACCGAGACGTATCCATCCATTGAACATTTCATGGGGGCCATGCGCTACAAGGTGGCAACAGACAAGCCTGGTCTGGCACAGGCACTCTTTAGTCCTACGGGTCGTATTCATCAGAAATTCCTCCGACAACGCGATTCCGAAAAGGGTGTGGGCGCGGGTGCCAAGGAACTGACGAGCGATCGCGATGCCGAACTCTTGATGGAGGAAATCAAAGAAGTACATGCTGAAATGCGGCTGACTGGTATGAAAAAGAACGGTGTAAAGTTTGACGAGGCTAAATGGAATAATGTGAAAGATGATCTTCTAGATGAGGCTGTCAGGCAGAGATACACGAAGGACTCGCGATTCCGCACGATTGTAGAAGCCGCTAAACAACAAGGGAAAGTCCTGCTATTCTATACGGGTTCTGCCAATAGTGAATATGGTGGTAAACAGACAAAGGACAAGTATATAGAGGGTGAGAATAAATTAGGTAAGGCTATCATGAAAATTGCAGGGTTCGCAGCCTAAGCAATAAGCACCACCTATATATTAGAATGTTCAATGAACGAGTGCGAAAATGGATAACCGGGTCCATATACAATGTAAATTTTACATCTTGGAAAGATTTTACATTGTATACCCCCTATAAGATGTGGCGGTCTTATAAACCATTTATATGGAATATTCGTGATACTACACAAGGTTATCAACTACAAATATTATTTATCAAGCTATCTGAATCAACGGCGGTATATGAAATTAATACAATTCATGAAATTGATATATATGTAGAACCTCATGATGAAGAATCTATTAAAGATTGGATATCAAACCAAGAATGGTTAATTGTATAGATTTGATGTAGTTCACAGGTCTAAACCGATTTTTTCATAGATACTTAGATATAGGTACGAATGAAAAATACATGGGCATCTATTGTAAAAAAACCTGCTTCTATACCTAATACTGAGATAAGCCCCATGCAGGTTATAGTACCTGAGCCACCCATGCGTGGCACACTTATGGGTGGCACACTTATGGGTGGCAATGAACCTCATACAGTCAATACAGATACTGAATCTACCGAGAAAATTAATAAGACATTAAAGATCCAATCCATATTAAGTTCGCTTGATTCTCAAAAAAAGACTATTGAAACCGAAATGAAGCAAAAGAAAGATAAATTCCACGCGAGTTACGCCTATACTAAATATATGAATGAAATGTCCAATCTTAATTCCGAAAAATTACTGCTTGAAAAAAAGGTGCATTATGTACAATGTACTCTAGATGTGATGAAACGTATTCAAACCTATCTGACATACGGTCCCACATCTGCACAGACACTCACTTATACAGTACAATCAACAACTGAACCAAACAACAAGGAGATATCTTGGAGTATAAAGGAAGAAATCCACGCGACAACACTCCATATTGATTTTTTGACAGACTCCAAAGATATGTTAGATGTTCTGGAACTTATTATTAACCACGAGTTGGCCACATTCATAAAAAATTGATTGTGTAACGTATTAGTTAGATAATTATAAATGCCCGAACCTTGGCAGACGCTTGCGTTTCTACATGCGCATCCGCGTGACAAGGAAGTACGTTTCGTAGAGAAGACGCATACATACTATGTGCGTGGCTCCAGTAAGGGCTACATATCTACTACCGGATTTGTCCACGCATTCTTCCCCCACTTTGATGCCGCCAAAACAATACAAAAGATGATGGCGTCACCCAAATGGCCCCAGAGTGAGTATTTCGGAATGACTGAACAGCAGATTGCCGACCAATGGTCTGCCTCAGGCAAGGATGCGTCTGGCAAGGGTACCAATATGCACTTGGCGATTGAGCAGCATCTGAATGGCGCCCTGAATCGTATTGACGAGTCCGTGAAGGAGACAAAGGAGTGGGAGTACTACCAACACTTCTGGGACCACATCAAGGGTGATCTGGAGCCCTTCAGGACAGAGTGGGAGGTGTGGGACGATGAGTTTAAGTTGACCGGTAGCATTGACATGGTATTCAAGCGCAAGTCGGACGGAGCCTTCCTAATCTATGACTGGAAGCGTAGCAAGGAAATCAAGGAAACAAACACCTTTGAGAACGGAGAGGGGCCTATGGGCCATCTTCCCAATGCCAATTACTACCATTACGCACTCCAACTCAATGTGTATAGGTGGTTCTTACAGAAGCACTATGGCCTAAAAATAGTCGGTCTCGTTATTGTGATTCTACATCCCAATAACCAGGACTATAAGACGTATGATTTGCCTATTCTTGAAAAAGAGGTGGAGGCCATGCTTGACTCCAGGATGCGCTCTGTGAAGGAGGGATCCACGAAGCCCGTCATATTCCCTGATACTCCATGTCTTCTTGAGGATGATTAAACAAGTCTAAACGAATTCAAAGTGTCTGGAAGAGCCTGTATGGGTATTCTCATATTATAGACACCTTTCTGAGAAACCCAGCCGACCACCCCATCTACACGGCCTATGATGATGGCATCCATGGCCCCAGGTTTTTTAGCACGCATAGAACCCTCCATCTTACCGGTAGGCATATAGAGAATCTGTACATTCCCTATCTCCTTAATCGCATCCAAATCACTCTTTTCCAGTTTATCTTCTGCCTTCGTACCAATCGGATTGAATCGCAAAATGGGCCGCAAGAATGAAAAGGGTCTATCTGGAGTCCTGGAGGGATTCCAGACCAATTGATCTACTTTGGGGTCCGTTGACTTGCCATACCCTTTTTATCTGGCTCCATCCATTCCATACGAAGTTTTTCCCACCATGTATTCCAATCAGAAGACCCCTCGGGTATAATATACTGATCTCCATATAATTGCGCAGTCCTCCTTATAGTCAGACGTGGAACTTGCCTGTCAAAGATTTCTCGGCGTTTGGCTGCATACCGGATGAGTTCGTCAATCAATCGGAGATAGAGTAAACGCGGGATATTCATTATGACACCATCCGTTTTAGGTGTATGAATCTTACACGGTCCACAATTTTCATTATCTGAGTCCTTGGGAGCCCAATTACATCGTCCCTTACAATCCGCTTGAGCCTGAATCTGGCAATCAACTCTCAAGAATCCAATATCACTACGTAGTCCATCCCCCTTTGGTTCCAGCCATCCATTGATATCCTGATACAGTAAATTCTTAATTTCTTTGCGCTTATGTGCTAGCGGAGATGTAGTATTTTCCAGGATTTCCTCTAGTCTAGCCCTTTTACTACTTCCTGCCCTTGAGGATGCCAACCAAGAAGAAAAAGTGAGTCGCAAATGCTGATATACATCTTCAATCTCATCTTTGGATGACTCAAAATCCAATTTCAAATATTCCTTGTCTTTTGGATCCTTAATTTCCTCATCACCACTTTCTTCTCTACCTTCATCCGCGTGTTTGAAGGCACTACGCCGAAACTCTGCGTCATAAGCAATTGTATTATTCATATCCCAGTCAAAGTGTTCAATAGGGGTTTCCTCAATAGGATATGCCTTGATCTCCTCTGATTGTTGTGAGGCATTAGAAGCAGGTATGACAAACCCGTTTGTCAACCTCACACCTGCGAACCCTTTGAGATATGTGTGATGAATCTGCGACTTTGGTACATATCCACCATATTGTGGAAAGACCGGTACGATATTTTTAGTATAAAACTCAATAATGTTACTTATGAGCGCAGCATCAAAATCATCCCAATCCAGATATATGTCGCCCTCGTATATCACGGTGCCATCGTCGGCCACAGGGACTGCTACGATTCCGCCATTTTTACCGCCAATTTTGTAGGCGATACCCACTAAGTGATTATATGCGTCACGTATCATACCCTTTGGCTGTACACGTACTGCCGTCATAAGTTCTCTGGCGCTAATGAGTGAATATGGGTCAATCGCAAATTCACTCGTAAAAGGCCCCCTATTTACCGTCATACACTTATTGAAAAACTCGAATGTACGCTTCTGGACTATTGCAGGCCACTCTTTTGTTTCTAGGCTTCGCTGGAAAAACAGTGTCGGCTTGTGACGACTTTTAGGAGTGGCCTTTGTTCCATCCACGTAAAATAATACATCCCATCCCATATCTGAATATGTCACGTCCTGGCTATAGCGGTCTCTATTTATACGATTATAGTGTACCAAGAATCCAATATCAGCCTTTTGCTGTGCCTCATTCAAAGGGTACTTGGGACACCTCACATTTTTGAATTTCACCTCCGTCTTAAATTCCACCTTATCGCCCCGCTTGATACTGATTTCTTCTACTGTCATCTCAATCACAATAAAAATAATACCACGTGAACCCATGATACCAGGCTCACTCAGAATGTCAAAAAATACGCGTATATCCTTTCTCCTCATGGGATTTCGCATATAGTCTTTGAAACATTCATAGGAATTCATGAGACGTTCAATGGCAGGAATATTACTGCTTTTTATTTCAGTTATACCTAGATATTTCGTGGCGAAAAAACGCATTTCATGTGGGTTTACTTTATTACATGTGTCAAAGAATTCGTGAACTAAATTGCCCCCATTGATTTGCATGAATTTCTTTGGAGGAATACGAGATTCAATATCTCCAAATACTGTTTCCATCACAGATTCAGCATTTGAAAGATAGCCTAGGAAGGGTGCAATCGCAGCAATGAAAGATTCTGCCTTGTTTGAATTATCTACTGCGAGTCTCAGAAACCCCTGAGCAGTCGGCTTGAGTTTACTTACGATTTCAATACGTTCAGCAAACCTATCAGATGTTGAATCCTGATTAAAATATGTATCTAGGGCTTCTGAGAGAAAGCCAATTTGAGGGCCCGCCTTCGGGTCATCGTCGCTCTTAGGTTCAATTATTTTCAAGGGGGTTCTACTTGAATCCACGATTGATTTTGTACTAACTCCTTGGATGACGGAATAATAGGCATACTTGGTGGGCGACTTTATACCTGTACCTGTAGCTGTACCTGTTCCTGTCGCGGTTATATCAGCTACAACATTTTGAGGTGTCTCAGGCACATTAAATTGTACTTGAGTACTCTTCTTAGCGATAGTTTGAAGAACATCTTTTCCCATCAAAGAATCCGCGATTGGTTGCGCCATTGCTGCTTCTCTGAATCCCAGACGTGCAAATTCAGGGTCATCTACTTTAAACTTATTGTCCATTGTGGCAAAGCAGCAAGGTAAAGAAAAATGAGGTGGCTTCGGTGTCTTCCTATCCAAGAATCCAATAAAAATATTCCTTTCCGATTCAGAACCAGGTCTCTTCTTGCGCTCTAGAATTGTATGATTAGGATTACGTCCCTCGTCCTTCATTTCATCCTTTGTAATAAGTGTGCCTGGGCAAAAGGGGCATGACTTAGCCGGCTTCTTAGTGGGTAGGCCATCAGGACCTAGTTTAAACCTATTATCTTCAGACTTGAAATCTTTGTATCGTACCATAAGCCGATCACGAATACAAAATAATCTAGGACAAAAGAAATAGTGTTGACGATTTTTATTTGAACCATATCTTACAATCGTTATTATCTCCTTATTTGTATTCGTCGGATATGCTTGACCTGCCAATACGCCTTCGTCATTTTCCTTTTCTGTTGGCTGCCCTTTCTTTACACTCATCTTGGAAGCCTCGTGAATATTATCGGGGTACAATATGAATTGTAAATCTCCAGTCGCAGGATCTGTATCGTTTACATTCTCCCCGTATATCTTTATCATTTCGTCATATTCATTTTTATCTAAGACAATTGGTTGCCTAGATTCATTTGCTGCACAATAACTCACATAACTGCGATCTGCCTTATCTTTTTCAAAATTGAATATCTTTCTGTCGGCAAGTTTCAGGCGATCAATATAATACTTAGATACCTGAATGGCGGCAATATCGGCAGGCTTTCCGAATGCCTTAGCCGCTTCTTTATCTTCTTCGCCTAAAGTTGCTGCTACTGTAGGTGCGACCGTTGCCATAACAGTTGCCTCCTGTGGTTTTAC
>RGCF01000137.1 GCA_009919265.1 Bacteroidota bacterium
ACTGTTACTCAGGCCGCATCTACAAACTTCAACCAAAAAATCGCAACGTTCGATGTAAATATTTTTGAAATCACGCCAGCAGTTATCAATTGTAATACAAATCTTTTTTATACAAATCCGTACAATCGTCAATTTTGGACTCGATTCAAACCAGAGTGTCGTTCTTCGAATTTGGTAAATAGTATATCTGGACTACCGCTTACGCCAACGCAGGTTGATGAAGTATATGACATGCGACGTAAGGCTGAAATCCTGAAATATAATAAAAATGTAGGCGGTCTCACCAAAAGTCAGAAATACGCGAAGGCCGCACGCGGCGAACTTATGCGGAATATTGGTAATTCAACCAGATATATAACAGATACCGCGAGTCCATTCACATTGATTTGTCCGCCTACCGCCGCAAATAGTCGTATATTATGCGGTTTAACCAGTGCTTGTGGTGTTCCAGGACCCGAACGCTTATTATGTTACGACCCATCCATCAATTTATACAATTACAAACGCACGTATCAATATGAAGCAGGTCTTCAAGCAACACTGAATATTCCAACAACCATTTTAACCGAACCGACCAATTTAACTATAAGCAATTATGATAATGTGAATAAGCAGATTACACTTACATGGGACGCACCAAATTCAAATGGAGGATTTCCAATTACTGGTTATGTCATTACATATTCCACGAATAACAAAACATGGGCTCCTTATAAAAGTGTGTTTCCGTATAAACCCCCCGCTGGTACTGTCCCGTCATATAATCCAGTAAGCGGGGAAATCAACGGAAATTCGGTTATCTTTGAACGAATACCAGGTTCTATCGAAATTTTGGATAATACGGTTTATTATTTGTCGGTGTTTTCTGGTAATGAGCGCGGATTATCGAGTGTCCCAGCAACGATTACGTTGAAAACATCATCAGTTCCATCCATTATAAATGATTTTGGATTTACAAATACAACGGATGAACGCGAAAATTTAATGGTGGATTTAAAATGGACAATACCATCTAATAATGGAAATAGCGGGTCGGGGTCATCCTATAACGGACCACCGATTACCGCATATAATTTATATTATAGGAAAATGCCAGATACTACTTGGTCAAAGGCCACGATTACAGCGTCATCTGTCATTATACCATCGACCGAAAGTCAAATACGTCGATATATTCTGCGTAACCTAACCAACGAAAGTAGGTATCAGTTAAAAATAGAACCTATTAATAGTGTCGGTGTTGGTCCGGAATCAGCTATCATAACCGCACGAACTTTAATGAAACCAGGGGTTCCGACAAATATATCAATAACATCAAAATATGGACTATTGCCTCCAACTTGGACAGATATTTCACGACATTATATTACTATTATGTGGAACAAACCAGATACTGGCGGAAGCATTATAAAATACTATAATATTACGATTACACCACCATCAACAATTGGGTCTAGTATTACATATCCATATAACATAACTTCAACAGATACGAGATCAACTTACAGTGTTGATATCGGTAAAATAAATAATAATTTTTTGGTAGATGGTTTATATTCGATTGTAATGGAAGCATATAATGGTTATCTCACGAGCATTGAAAGCCAACGTGTATTTTTGACGATTAACCCCACATCAGTAAAAGCCGTAATCTTTAATATCGAAGGGTATTATTCATCTTCGGGGTTGTCGTATGTGGATTTGACGTTTTCAATTAATACACAATGGCAGATCGATAATCCGATTTTATATGTTAGAGTAAATGGATTGAATGTTTCATATCAAACTATTAGAAATATAGATAATCAAACCATAAATGGTTCTGGACAACATATTATTCGTATTCCGACAACATATTTTGGTTCTGAAGTTATTATTGTTGGAACTGAATATAATGTTACCATCACACTTGTGTATCTGGATGGACAACAACAAACCAGTGAGGTCTTTCCATATACTCCGGAAATTCGGTATTTATCTTTATAAGAGACTATATTACAAATTCTTGTATTATTCTCTTAGCGTAGGGTCAATACAAATGTCGTGGCGGGAATATACTTGTCCGGACATACATTTATCGCTTGCGTCTACCTGAACACAGCTACGAAATCCGCGGTCTTCGCCGATATAACAATAACCACCCTTTCCGCTTTGGTGTTTTTGTGTGACGCTCGTGCTATCATCCGCACTCGGCGAAGGTCCGCTATAATCCCGTTGTGCTTTATCTAAAAATGTATATTTCGTATCATCGGTTAAGAAACCCGGTTTTTTATCGCTACTATTTGTTGCGTCAGGTGGAACTGGCGGACGATATGTTCCGGTTGCGTGTGATCCTTGCCTTGATGACCTTTTTTTAAAATTTGCGTTATTGCCGTTGTCGTTGTCGTTGCCGTCGTCGCTGTCGCTGTCGCTGTCGCTGTCGCCGTTGTTGGATGTTTTTGTTCCTTGGTTAGTAGAACCAGAACCTGACGAATCAGTAAAACGAGAGACGACCTCGCGTCCTTTATCTTCCATCGTTTTAAGAACCGACTTTATCTTGCTCCCAAATTCACCCATTCCTAAAGAAAAATCGGTATTTGAGGATAAACTACTCCACATGAACCATAGTATCGCAACGATGATAATAAACTTTACAAGGTTCCAAAATGAAAAAATACTACTGTCATTATCCGCGGTTTCTTGCGATATGTCTGAGTTATTTGTTTCGAGAGATAATTCGGGCATCTTCAAATCTTTGAATGTTTCTTGGGCCTTTTCCTTTATGGTTGAAATAATGCCCGATTTCTGTAGTTTTGAAGAAACAGATAACCCGCTATTTACACTCTCATTATTCGTAGGCGCACCAAAATTCGTAAATTTAAATGTAGGTAATGACATTCTGTATCGCGTTTATATACTATATACTTTTATTATATACTACATACTACATACATAAAAATTACTCATATGGACTATATTTTTTAGGTTCATTCGGTTTTTGCGGCGGTTCGTCGTCTTTCTTTCGAACGATGGTATTCATTGAATTCAATGCTTCGAGACGCTTGATCGTCCGTTCTAAATCTCCATTTTTATCGCCAGAATAACCTGCTGATGAAAAGAGATAGTCAGTCGCTGGACTGATTTCGTGTTGTTTTATTTGTTTATATACCGAGTTGATATTCGACACAGCAGTTTCTATCATAAGACGGTCGTTTATCATCTCGACTTTACTATCATATTCGGTTGTTAAAAGTGATATCGCAAAATAGATAAGGTAACGCCGTTTTTTCCGAACACCTGGTGTGTATCGAATACAATATAAGCGTAAAAGACTTGTTACGATCTTTTGAGTAAGCAGTGAATAATCTTCGGTGTCGGTACTTCGCGCAATAATCATATCCCATATCATCCATACTGGGTCAAATTGAAGTTTATCATCTACAGGTATATGCGACCGTCTTTCGCAACGACACGTCTCTTTCTTCGCCTTACATATTGTTTCAAACTCGACGATCCATTCTACCCAATAACACGCTAAAAGTGTATTTTTAGACTCACGAGAGATATGATATGCGAACTCGTTCATCGCGATAAATATTTCTTTTGGGTCTCTCTCTCGAAAAAACCCTTGGGCGTAATCTACACGCGGGGCTTTCAGTCGTTGTGACATCGTCGCTATATCATATTCTTCTTTCTTCTTGATTTTGACACTATCATATTTATGTTGTCGTTTTGAATTCGCGAGAACACACACTATTTCCGCGAAAAGCGACCGCATTTTTGGGTGATTTCGTAATCGGAGTTCATTCCCCGTATAACCATTTGATATGATTGATTTAAAACTCTCATATCGTAATTCAATATACAGAGGTAATTTAGGACTTGCTAAATGAATATACTTGCTCATAAATGTAATAATAATATCCCATAGTTCTAAAAAATGCCCAGAACATACGAGTTCAGCACTCCAATAACACGCGGGTTCGATTTTAGAACTGGATAAACTATTTAAAAGTTCTTTTCGCACATCTGTTTTTTTATACGATGAGAATGTGATTCCGCGAAAATCGCTCTCTCCGCGAATATCATTTATTTCATTTGGGTCAGTCATTTACCGTTTACCGAAAAACGCGTATTGTCGTATTTGTATTAGTATGACAACCGTTTTTTTTCACGCGAGAATAACGATAATATATTTTGTAACGAAATACTAGTAGGGGTATGACTTCATTTTATAAATCATTTTCTGATTATATCCGTTCCATCACACGATGGGAAATATTAACGTTTTTGTTCATTTTACTTATGATATTCTGTTTCATTAAGCGTGATTTATCTCTTCACGTGGAAGGATTCGAACAGCGTGAGAAATACAAAGTATATGAGAATGAAAATCTTTTTGATACATTTTATGCGGATATTTATGATGAACTCTTTATTCAACCGAATAAAATTGAGGCCGAGACAGATGAAGTAATTCATATTACAGGGGCTCTTGAAGGGTCGGATGCCGACAAAAATAATTTTAAAATATGTGATATCGGATGCGGACGCGGACATCACGTCCATGAACTCAAGAAAAAGGGTGTCACTAACGTAATTGGGTGCGACAAATCAGATGCGATGCTTCAGAATGCGAGAGATTTATATCCATCGTGTAAATTCATCAAAGGCGATTTTATGAAACCAATGTTATTTAGTGAGGCCGAATTTAACGTTCTTACGTGCTTTTACTTTACTGTATATTATGCGAAAGACAAGCGGGCATTCTTTCGAAATTGTTATCAGTGGTTGAAACCAGAAGGATACCTTATTATTCATCTCGTAGATCGCAACCATTTCGACCCCATCGTTCCAGGTGGAAAACCACTATTCATCGTATCGCCGCAAACATACGCGAAAAACCGTATTACCAATTCTCTCGTGAAGTTCCGCAGTTTTCAATACAAGTCCGATTTTACACCGCCACCGCCAACTAAGAATCTGAAGACGAAAGGAAGTCAAAACAAAAATACAGGAGAGAAAAATATAGGGAAGTTTGTCGAGAAAATAATTGACGATAAAACAGGGAAAGTTCGAGAGAATATTCACACCTATTATATGCCGACAAACCGAGAGATGTTGGAAATCGCCAAAGAGGTCGGTTTTACTGTGACTGGGCAGGTGGATTTGGTTCATGTTCTTAACGAATATCAGTATCTTTATATATTAAAGAAGGTTGCGTAAGTGACGCACTCGCATTTTTATCGTTGTAATATAATGAATGTTCGCACGATTGGATGAAATTAATCTCCCGCCATTGTTTTTTCATTATATTATTGTGTTTTTTGTCATCAGCGTAATCACGTTTGTTTGTGTATTAAAATTCAAATACTTATTTTGGTATGACCAACCCTTAACATTTCGATTCACGATTCGGCAATTTTTTCGCGGTGGCGGTGACAGTTACAGGCGACAACCAACGAGTATAATGAATCCATTATCTCTCGGCACACGATGTTATAACGCGGTAGTTTATCCATTTTTACATCACGTAAATCACGATAATGTTCGTGTATATCGCGCCGATGACGATGAAACATCCCCGCTGTTCGAGAGAATCGCTGAGTTATTGCGATCGCAACGACCTGTAAATGCGGGTCTTATCGCGTGTGATTCTTGTGATACACTTCGTCTTCTTCTCTCGCAACATACATTTGGTCTCTCGGCATTTATTGGTGTTTTTATGGACAATCATACCATTGCGGTTAGTGATAACAATATAACAGGTGTATCAATTGTTACACCCCGTATTATGATATCGTTTGATTCGTCGATTGCTACATCATCCTACCGCTCTGTGACCATTTATATGTCAGAGTATCTTGCGTGGAATAAATACACGATGACCGAACGCGAATCTCTCGAACTTCTTGAAACAACCGAATATATTCAGAAGTCGCGAGAGATTGCTGGCGAACAAACATTATATCGTTATAGTGAAATACCGTGGTTTGTTATTCCGTTTTCGACGGTGTATTCTTATCTATTTACGCCACCACCGACGCCACAAACAGCACGACTGGTTACTATTCTCCGCAGTGGAATCACAATCGTTCCTGTGTCATCTGCGAATTTCGCCCTTTTTTATTCGTTTATAAATGAAAGCACGAGAGATTTTCGGTGTTGTATCCTGAATGAATTAACACAACTTCAATCTCTCGTCAATGATCAATTGTATCGGATCTATCTGTTGTTATTGAATGAAGTTCGCGTGATCGCAGTATATATATTCACACGGTCAGCATCAACCCACTCGAGTAGAAATGAAGCAACTACGAGAGATAGTGGAAAAGCAACCCCTATTAATATTAATAAAAAACGAACAAAAGGAAATCGAATTGCCGATCTTCACGATCATGTGTCGAAGACATCTACAGCCCTCGTGAAGTATTTGCCTCCCGTTATTCCGCCAAAATACGACGCATTCGGAAAACGTCTCTCGGCGCAAAACATTCGAATACACGGAATGGAATCGTCGTCGGTAGCGTCGAAATCGACCTCGTCATCGTCCGCAGGACGCACTACTACTGTTTTACGGTTGATATCATCGATACAGCATAAAACGCTTTGTGACACTTCTGATTTTATTACTGGATTTCAACGTAGTTGTGGTGTTGAAATGTCGAATCGCAGCAGCAGCAGTTATAGTGCGGTGATGATTGATACAATTGCTCATAACTATCGCATCATTGACGCGTTGGTAGCGAAAGAATTATTAACGTGGCCATTGTTATCACAGGATAAATGGTATTACATTCTATATAATGCCATTATACACAAGGAGACTGTGTGTAAAGATATTTTAATGATTTAATGATGCTTACTTATCGTTTTATGAATGAGAGACTATCTTCGATAATATAGGGTGGTCGCACGACGATTTCCACCTCCAAACATACCACCACCACCTCTATTTCCGGGACCACCACCTCCAGCCGCAGCGTTTGTAAATGTGTCTACAATGAATATTATGAAAATGCCTAAAAAGCAATACAATACCAGTTCTTCAATGACATGGCCAGTCTTTTCATCTTTCTTCTCTTCCAGCATATGAATAATGTAATTCAACTTTTCGATAAGTGCTGCGTTTGTTCCAGATGAACCTGATGTATTGTTGGCGAGTTGATTGGCCAGAGTTTCCGCATACGGGACAAATTGTTCATAGTATTGTGTCGCATATGTGCTTGTTTTCGGATTTGTGCTAAATGCTGGCGCGTTGTTCATTGCCGCATCCTTTTTTGGACCACCAGAAATCCCTGTCAGTTTTTCGAAATACGGAGTACTCGCATTCGCAATCGCAGGTTCCATTCCTTCCAACAATGTCGATGAATATGAAGACGACGGGTTTAGGGAATTCATTTGAGTTGTTTTACGGACTACTTGGGGCGGTGCGGATTTGCTAGATACTGTCTCTGCACCTCGAATAATCCCAGAATGTGATACATTTGTCGCATAAACTCCCATTCCTTGGGCTGGATACGCGGGCAGTATCGATGAAGCGTCATCAGGGTCTTCCTCACTGTCTTCACCACCTTTACGATGAATATTCTCGATATAATCCTTGATTTGTTTTATTTTTTTTCCAGCAACAGCCACCATTTCATTCGGATTAGTGGATGTAGTAGTTGTATGTGATAATTCTTGGTTTCGCGGAATCTTTAGGGTGCGATTTTGGCGACCACTGCCGATACCGCCATTTCTTCGAATATTATTTTTTGATTCGTTATTATTGCTATTATTTTCGGCGTATTCCGAAAAACCTAAAGATGTCATAATCTCCTATAAAAAAATGAGATTTTAATTCGTGAAGATTTTCTAGTTATATACGAAAAATATAT
>RGCF01000138.1 GCA_009919265.1 Bacteroidota bacterium
GGGATATAAGTAATCATTTTTTTTAAATCTAATTCTATAAGGAATCACAGTATGTATGCAACACTTTTCTCTGCAATTGCAGACAACATCGTAGCGGAAGTGAACAACACAAAGAATCCGCCATTTGCAACTATGAATGAAGTACCAAAGCAGGTACAAATTCAAATATACCGCCGTATTGTTGGAGTCATCGCAACAATGAAAACACTTGAAGGAGAAGGTGTAACACTCTCCGGAGAAGCATTTAATCAAACAGTCGGAACTGAATTTTGCGAACATCAAGAAAGCTTTGCAACATTATTGGAATTTATTTTGCTTGATGAAGAACTTGAAGGACATTATGCAGAACTCATCGGAACATTCACAAAGGATGTCTTCATTCCGGATTTCTGCGAATTTGAAGAAATCACCCTGCATGATGAAATTGAAATCATTGCCCAAGTATTCCTGTTGTTGGCAACTTTTACCAATCAAACAATAATAACAATCCTTGAAGAAGCCAGCTTCAACAGATTCGAAGAAGAAGATGTACTCGCAACTGATATTCTCTTTGTCAAAATCATGGAAGATTATAGAAGAAACTTTCCTGACGAAAGAAGAAATGAGAATTTCATTTTGAACTCTATGAATTATAAACAGATTTTGATAAACAATATTGTCAATTATGGACAAGACCATGAAGAAGCATCAATACTCATTCAAAGACTTGCACTCTATGTTGCCCTCCACAGTGAAGATGTAGACTATATCAACAATATCTCATCATCAGAATGTGAGATATCAGAACATATAGGATTAGTATTTACAGATGACTATGAAGAAATACTTACATTCTGTGATGATATCATACAAAGTACCGATGATTATGACCTTAGCGCAAGATTAATACTCATGTATGTCAATAGAAGGCTGAACCAGAAACATAGTATGCCAATGATAGAATCCATTTATGATTATGCAAAACATGCATATGAAGTCTTTCAAATGCTACGGATCATTGCTATAATCAGGAATAGATCAGACATATTGATAGGATTACAACAAACATTTACAAATGAAGAACATGAACGATTTTCCTCATATATAAATACATTGAATGTCTTACTACCAATACATGTTGAAAAAGACTAAACATGAAGAATTCATCTTTATACAACCATGGATGATATATCAACAACAGGTAATAGAACTATGAAACACTATTGTCAACGAACCTTAAACTAAACCGCTATGATCTATTGAACATAGCGGTATTTTTCTATCTCCACAGAACTACCTACCAAGTCATATCCTTTTCTCCATTCATACAAATTGTACTTATCGCTTAGATATTGATTTAAAGATTAGTCTAAGTATATATTGAGTATCACATCAAGATTAATGAATTGCAAATACAGTCATTGAATATTCCATTCTTAGTTTAATATAAAGTGTGTAAAGAAATGTACACATTGACAAAACGTTCCACACTTCTGACACAATGATATTGATTCATGTTTCATGAAGAAATTATCTACCATGCTCCGAAACCCGCTTCCACATTGACTTCTAGGGCACTCCATCTTTTACAAAAAAAGTTTGGCACGAGTTTTATTATATATACTTGTAGAGTACATTGAAATGATCAATCTTCAGAAATATAGATGAAACATCTTAGGGAAGCATAGGGTGATGTAGGGGTGAAACAACATCCGGGGGCTATGCGCTCACACAAGGTATGATGCAGGACGGATATTGGGGAAATCCACGGGGACCCTGAATGATACCATTCACAATTGTGTCGGCGATGAGTAAGGGGTACGGAGAGATATGTATCGGGGGTGCATGTGATGATGACAGGGTGTTGGAGTCATCGCAAGCGTGATACTGTTTCGCCGTATCCTATGCCGAAAATATTGTAGTTTGAGACAGAAGTTTAAAAGAGTGATACACTTTATGCAAGGATAGAAGAATGAAAGCGCATGTAAACACAATATTGATTGCTATTGCAATCATCGTGTCAACATCATCGTTGTCGGATGCCATTATAAAACGATATTCAATTGAAAATGGTATTTCGGTAACCGGTTTGGGTAGCAGGGATTTCGTTTCAGATTTGATCATCTGGCAATCTTCAATTTCGGCTCGAGATGCAAATTTGAAAACTGCTTATTCGGTCATGGAAGGAAGAAGAAAGAAGGTAAAAGAATATCTTGTCAAGAAAGGGATTAAGGTTGAAGAACTTGACATTTCTTCGATTGACATTGAAAAAGAATATCAGACATTATATGATGCCAATGGGACATCATATTCACAGTTCAGTGCATTCAAGCTTGTTCAGAGAATTACGGTAGAATCAAAAAGTGTTGACCTCGTGGAGAAAGTATCTCGAGAAATCAGTGAATTGATTGATCAAGACATAGAAATCATCACGGAAAGTCCGATGTATTATTATACCAAATTATCTGAGTTGAAAGTGCAAATGATTGCACAAGCAACTGAAGATGCAAAAAATAGGGCAGAAAACATTGCTGATAAATCCGATGCATCACTGGGGAAATTAAAAAAAGCATCGATGGGGGTATTTCAGATTGTTGGACAAAATACAGATGAAGATTTTGAATCAGGTGGATCGTTCAATACTTCATCAAAGAATAAAACTGCTACGATAACTGTTCGATTGGAATATGAAGCAGAGTAAAGAGGTTAAAACAACATATGACAGAATAAAAGAGGGTATATCAATAGTTTATTTACAAAGGGTGGTTTATGAAACAGTTTTACTTTATGATTATCGCAATAGTATTTGCGAATGCTACAATTAATGCAAATGAATATACTTGGCAAAAGATCAGAGAAAAGGGTACATTCAGTGCTGAGAAATTAGGGTTAAGCTCAACAGGTTATGATAGGGAAAAGAACATTATCTATAGCATGAGTTATGTGCAAGATGTGTTGACGGTATTAGCAATTGACATTGATCGTGATACCATTTATGAAATTCCTAATACTGGCGCACCAGATAATCTCCGAACATTCACCTTTGATTATACAAATGATAGATTGATCGCAATTCGAAGTGGTCGAGAGCAAATCTATGCTCTTTCCACATCAGGCGGTGAATGGGTAAAGTTAGGTGAAGAAGGATATGATAGTGAAAGTTATTGTGCGGGATATTTTTGGAATTCAAAATCACAAGCATTTGGTTTTGTTGGCGGATATGGTTTATTCAGTATGAAGAATTGGGTATGGGAATATCAAAATACCTGGAGTAATACAATTCAGAACAATTCAAATGCCGGAAATACTGTCCCGGTTAAACGCTGTCCCAATCTCATGCTTGGAAAACCCGGTGAAAACAAAGTGTACTTTGCCTCAGGATATGGAAATGCTTCAGGTAATCAACATGAACAAGAATGCAAGCTTGGAGAGCCCTGGGCTAATGATGTAGGTAAATATTGTTGGTTGAAGGATGTTTGGGAATTAGATTTAAATACCAATACATTCAAAAATCATTTACCAGTAAATCATTCCAGCTTTACAAAAGAAGGAGCAGTTGCATTTGATCATGAAGAAATGAGCTTTGTGAAAATAGGAGGATTCATTCCTCCTGCAGAGTATACCCCTGGAAATCAATGGGCTACTACGAATGAATATTCAATGGAAGTTTCAGTGTTCAAAATGGGCACAACAGACGGGTTTGTTCCGGTTGCTACGAAAGGAGATGCCCCACCGGTTGTCATGATGTCTGAATTAGGACACAATGCAGTTTTTTATGATGGGAAAAACGACAGAATCTTATACATCAGATCTGATGGTATTTGGTCATTATCAAAATCTGTCGCTTCACAACCTGAAAAGGTTTGTAATTATACCATTAAAGAAAATGATACGACCATTTGTAAAAATCAATCTGTTCAACTATCAGTAGTTAAACCTTCTGATTCAACTTGCTTTTCATGGGATGACAATACGATAAATTATTTTCTGGACAATAGCGCATCGCCCAATCCTGCTCGATATCCAAGAGCTGCAGATGCTGGCTACATCGAATTAGGTGCATTTGGTCAGCAACAAGTATTCTCAGTATCTATGTGGGTCAAGGTACCCGATGTACAACCAAATACATTTGGTGTTTTACTTGATTGCAGCCATAGAGGTTCAAGTAATTGGGTTGTTCAAACATTGAATGGTGGCAAATTGTGGGCATGGAATGATTTGTCATTCTCATTGAAACCAAATACATGGCAACATGTGCAGTTTGTGTATAATCAAGGTAGCAAGAAAATATATGTAGATGGTGAAAAGGTTTCAGAAAATGCAACTCCTATTCAATATTCAGGTACTCCTACGCTAACATTAGGAAATTGGAGAGAAGGTGGTAGAAGATTCAATGGAAGCATTGATGAAGTTTACATAACATTAGAAGAACAAGTTTTTCCATCAGCCGATCTCCCCAAAAGAATTGAAAAACCATCATACAATGCATTTGGGCTATGGCATTTTGATGAAGGAAAAGGTACTTCAACTAAGAATATATTAAATGATAATACAACGGATCTAAACAATTGGACTTGGAATCAATATCCAAATCAACAAGTAGTCATGAATCCATTATATGAATGGTCAACTGGACAAAAAGATCCGGTCATTACTGTTACACCAAATAAAACATCTACATATTATCTGACAACAGTACATGGTTCAAAAACATATGTTGATTCAATCACTATTCATGTGTCTGATTCTGAAGTTGATATTTTTGGACATACAAAGATTCATGAAAGACAAATCAATCATGCATATTACACCGAATACCATGATGGAAGTGTCTATAACTGGGAAGTAACAGGTAAAGCAGAGATTGCAAGTTCAAATGGTGGGTCATCAATTCTTGTAAATTTCAAAGATCCCGGTTTTGCATATATCAAAGTAACTGAAACGAATAAAAATGCATGTGTAAAAGATACAATGCTAACTGTGAAAGTTTATGGATTGACTGATGTTGCTGAAGGAATCATGGGAAATACATCAATGATGTCCGTATTTCCAAATCCTGTCGCAACCGAAGATGTCATTACAATCAAAACAATTATGTCTCCAGGAAGTAATGGCATACTTGAATTTCTGGATGTTCTAGGAACACAGTTAACATCAATCACCTTGCATTCAATGGCTTCTTATCAAGAATATACTACTCAAATTCCAATTGGTCAATATCCAAATGGAATGTATATGATTCGATATAATGATGGTGAGAAGACATTCATGGAAAAACTTATGATTGGCAGATAATAAAAAAGGCATGATGAATATCATGCCTTTTCTTTTTACATTTTCAATCCAATCTCTCGAAGTCTTTCATCGAGATATTCACCGGCTGTCATATCTGAATACTGTTTTGGATTATCCGGTGTAATACATGATTTCAGACAAGTCAAATCCATGTTTGATTTGGGATGCAGAAAGAATGGAACAGAATATCGCGAAGTACCAAGCAATTCTCTTGGTGGATTCACCACGCGATGGGTTGTTGATTTGAGGACATTGTTTGTCAGTCTTTGGAGCATATCTCCAACATTTACGACAATGTCTTCACCTTGAGCTTTCACTGGAAACCAAGTGCCATCTCTTGTTAACACTTCCAATCCATCTGCGCTTGCTCCAATAAGCAAAGTAATCAGATTGATGTCTTCATGTTCTGCTGAACGAACAGCATCAGGTGACACGGAATCAGGATCTTCAATTGGAAAATAATGCAAAGCTCTAAGAATTGAATTTCCATTATGAACATGTGCATCGAAATATGTTTCAGGAAGTTCAAGGTAACGAGCTATTGCTCGGAGTAAATGCATGCCTGTTTGTTCAAGCTGTGCATAGACTTCTCTAAGAACGACATTGAATTTCGGCAATTCATTAACCATGATATTTTCGGGATAATCATTCTGTACAGGATCATCATCCAAAACGGTTTGACCACTTTGCCAAAATTCTTTTAAATCAGGAGTGGATGCATCTTTTGCTTTTTCAATTCCTTTTCCGGTATATCCTCTTTGACCAAAGAGACCAGGAATTTCATAGGATCGTTTTACTGATTCAGGCAATGCAAAGTAGATTTGAATCTGATCATAGAGTTCTTGAATCTGATGTGGCTTCAATCCATGATTTGAGATCATCACAAATCCTGTTTCATTGAATGCCTTACCCAATTCTTGAGAAAAAACATGTTGTTTCTCAGAATCATCTCCAATGAAATCGAGTAAATCGAGTCTTGGAATGTTGATATATGGCATAAGTGCTCCTAAGGAATAACGTACGAAAATACACATAAGAACCTGAACATATGCAAAAGATGATATGCGGTGTTCAATCACTGAGTTGTGCGTATTTTTGAACAATTAATATGATAGACACTCAAGGACTTCGTAGATAATGGTTATTACGCATTTGAATGCTCGCATAGAACATGGACATCTTCTATTAGAGCAAGATAGATTTGAAGAAGCAAAAGAATATGCTATACACTATTTGTCTGAACTCAAATCTGGGAATTATGATCCACATGAATTCTTCGAAGTGTTAAATATTCTTGCATTTTCTTTTATTCGAAGAACATTGGCAAATGATGCCATTCCAATTGTTGAAGAAATGCTTGAACTTAGTAATCAATTGCCAGATGAAATACGATTGACAAAACAGTTTAGATGCAATAATATTCTCGGTTTATTACATTTTGAATTGAGTAGAAGCAATGAAGGACTCGTGTATTTGGAAAAAGCGCACGAGATTGCACTTGCACTACATAATAAAGAAAACCTCTCAACCATTACCGGAAATTTAGGACTTGTTCATGCATCGCTTTCAAATGATGTAAAAGCTTTGGAATTACTTAGATACTCAGAAGAATTGTCAAAAGAATTACAAACCTTTGATCATACAGCCATCGTATCAGATAATATTGCAACAATATTTAGTAAACATGGTGATTATCCGAAAGCACTTGAGTATGTGTCAAAAGCTTTGGAATTACATACACAATCCAATAAAAAGGATGGAATAGGCAGGGCATTAGGACATATTGGTTCGATATATTTTTTTATGAATGACCTTGAAAAGTCACTTGAATATTTGTTTCAAGCATTACATATCCATGAAGAAATTGATTATAAAAGGGGAGTAGAAACATGGAATGAATTATTGGGTGATGTTATGCTTAAAAAGGGAAATGCAGATGAAGCATTAACATACTACACAAAAGCAATTGAAGTCAATCGAGAACTCGGAAACCCTGTGACGGAAGCTATACATATAGGTTCATTGGGTGATGTTCACATGCACAAAGGAGAATTGGATCAAGCATTTGCATATTATCAACAAGCATTGTCTATTTTAAAGGAATCGGAAAGAATTGTGGAATACTATGATCTTCAATTACAAATGACGAAGATTCTTACAAATCCCGACTCTACTAACTATGATATGTCATATGCAGAGAACATACTGGTTACATCACTTGACATTCTACAAGGTTACTCTTTGAAATCTACAGAACTCGAATATCATAATGACTTATCCAACATATATAAAACTCAGGGCAATTGGGAGAATGCATACCATCACTATGTTGCCTCCATGAATATCAAACAAGAGCTCAGTTCAAATGAGGTACGCGAAAAGATTAAAGACATGGAATTTCAGCAAGCATATCAACAGATGGAACAAGAGCGCTTACTGGAGATAACAAGACTTCAAGAAAAAGAACAATTGCTCCATGAAATTCTACCTTCACATGTAGCTGAGAGAATCATTCAGGGAGAGAAAACAATTGCAGAAGAAAGTCCGGATATGACAATCATGTTTGCAGATATTGTTGG
>RGCF01000139.1 GCA_009919265.1 Bacteroidota bacterium
CTAGTTCCAATCTTGATTTTCTTGGGCTGCTTCCTCATATCTTCTGGATCAGCTTTCCAAATATCAAATGAAATGTCAATCCATCTACATCCCATGGCCTCGCCAAGTTTCTGATATTTTGCTAAATCGCCATATCCAGAAGTCTTCACTTCGTTACCCTTAAGGTCATAGTCTTTCGTCCAGAGTAAGGAATCATAACTAATATTCTCAGATTCAATGGTGGATGGATACAGAGATGCAAAGTCACACACACCAATGGGGCTCTTAGTATAAAACCCTGGAGTTGGATCTAGAACAATTGCACCTTCATAAGAATCCTGTGCCTCCTGTTCACCTTCTACGGGAACATAATTGAAGGGAGTTGACGTCTGAGTCACGATTGTAAGGTTTGCATTATGGCAGAACTTGAAGATAAGTGACTCTATCTTCACACCCTGCCCCCTTGTGAAAATCATTGTGACTGGAACCGTGCAAACGTTTGCCATACACATGGCATTATTGAAGGTCTCCAGTTTATTGTAAAGATCCATAGTTAGGTCGCAATCCTGAATACAGTAAGCTGCAATCGTGGCTCTGTCAGCTGAAGAACCACGGTGAAGCCTGAAGATATCTGCAGGGCTGACGTCATCCTTCACAATAACCCATTTGACTGCCAAGTCAGTATCAAGCTCTGAGTCAGCATCCGAGGGCTTTATTGTCAAGAAGTCTTTGCCAACATCCAGAATATTCAGTTTATCCGTGAGCTCATCACCTGTCTCATCAATCAAAACAATAGCACGACCAACCTTGGCATTACCTGTTCCTGAAGTCTTGATAGTCCAAGTTCCATCCTCATTGTGATCAACAGTCTTGAGTTTACCAGACATGAAATATTTAGTGACCTCATCCAATTTATAAGAAGGTAACTGGTATCCACGTTTTACGACATGATACAAGTCAACTTGAAGGCGACCCTGCAAGGATAAGGTATGTAGGAAGTTATCTCCAAGTGCAGAAGAAGCAAGACGCTTCTCCTGAAGGGCCACCTTACCACCGTGTCCAAAGAGACGACTGAGTTTCTGAAGGTTC
Source organism: Bacteroidota bacterium (assembly GCA_009919265.1). Lineage (GTDB taxonomy): Bacteria > Bacteroidota > Ignavibacteria > Kapaibacteriales > UBA961 > UBA961. The sequence goes on from RGCF01000139.1 coordinate 1,069, forward strand.
TCATCAGTGGTTATCTTGAGCACCTCAGAACGCTGCCATAAGTATTTCTCATCAAAACCAAATATATTGTAGCCTACCCAGATATCTGGATTTACTTCAATGAGCCACTGAAACCATGCAAGAAGCATTTGTTTCTCAGTTGCGTAGAACTTTACATCGGCACCAGGAATATCGTCGCATGTATCTAGAACGAAGATAGTTCTTTGGATGGAACCATCGGAATCCTTGAGGACACAGCCAATCTGAATGATGGGGTCGCCAGGATCCTTTGCAGATGTAGGTTTCGCCACTGGAAAGTCACCAGATCTAGAATAGCATTCTATATCCCAAAAGAGGGTCTTGAATGGTGCTGTTGGTTTAGGGGGATTTGTCTCAGGAGATACATCTTCCCATGAACACTTTATAACCCGAATATCCGTCTCATCATCAAATCCATCATCCACTAGATCCACTGAGACCCATCCACAAGGGGATATATTTCGAAGATGAAAGAACCTTAGCAGTGGATCAAGACCCGACTCATAGACTGGCAGAGGGCTTGACTTCTTACTCAGAGAGAAGATTGGCTCCTGATGGTCATTAAGGAAGATATTCTTTAGAGTACGGAAATCTCTCATTGAAGCCACTGCAAGCTTGAAGAAGGTGAAGTCTTCATCAGCAGTAAAGCCATATAGCTCCTTACGCTTCACTCGCTCAACTGACATAGAAGCAGGTGCTAGAGGGCCAAGTTGCTGCTTGAACTGTAAGATATCAAGAGATGGAGGGACTTTTACGTAGAGATAAGGACGAAAACCGTCCACATCACACCTCAATGATTCGCCTTGAGCAGTCATTCCAAATAAGTGAATTACCATTGAACACTGTGTTTTACTATTCTCGGAATGACCATATGATATATTTTGATCATGTGTATCATCCCATGTTAACTCAACCTCTTGTTCTTCTTCAGTCTCTCGCGTGATCTGTGTATATTGGTCACGTGAGAGGGCATCAAGAATATGAAATGTTACTGACATTGTTGTGTACTTAAATACATTGGACCCCGGGGCCCAATTTTTACAGTTGAATATTAATTACGACTATTGCGTCTAGTATGTTTTCTCATCTGAAGCATGGATCGCATTTGAGATGTCTTACGTTTAATTGCATCTAGTAAACCACCGCCTTTGATTGGTTCGGGAACTATGGCAGCAGTGGGACTAGGAGATTTTGTTTGAGATGCAATGAGGTCAGCACCAATATCAGGAGGATTCGATGATAGTATTTTTTTAGAATTACTGGAAGAAACATTCATATCAGATGAATTAGTTGTATTAGAGGAGGTGTTACCCATTTGATTAGAGTCAATGTTCTTTATATTTAAACTGTTAATTTTCTTGTTGTTCATCTGATCAAACGGTGATTTAGCTAAACTCTTTACAGTGAGATTTGCTCTAGGGGGGCTATTGCGACGATTGAGTAGCTCAGGTTTCACAGTAGGATTTACAACAAGATTTGATAAAGCTTCTTTGTCTTCAGATAAAGTGGAATTGCGAGGCATTGCGTTTGTGGGATTTCCCTCTTCATCCTGAAATGTTGCAGGTTTTCCGTCTTTTCCAACAAGTAAAAGAGTTGGATAAAATTTACGAGGCACATTGGCTAAACTTGTTTTACCAATGAATTCAGAATCTACAGAAGCAAGATTAACAGATTTATTCTTCAATTTAGTCAATGGGCTCCACACTTCATCACTAAAACGATGACATGCACCACACCATTTTGCATTCACATATACAAGAGTTAATGGACCTTTTACAAGAGCCTTTTCAAATAACTTTACGGCTCCATTTGACCGGACATCTATTACATGGGATCCCTTTCTGTTTTTACGTGTCTTGTCCCTGGAAGGCGCCATCTACTTAGTACAAACTTTTATAGGCTTCAGTTAGTAATGAAGGTCTCCCTTCCAGAATGGTTAGATGAAAAAGTATTTTCTGTTGTTGGACTTTGCCTTGTTATATTGATGGTTGTTGTCGGTTTCTTTAAGAAATCTGAATTTAATGTACAACCTTATGAGGAATTTAAAGATAAAGTTGTTCTCGATACATCCAAGGATACTACGATGTTCCCTTATACAACGTCGCCTATTCGTGATTTAGACCAATATGAGTTAGAGGCTGTCTTTACAAATGAGGGCGATCGTCAACTCAAGAAACAACATATTAACCAATTGACCAGTCGTTATCCTTTGGATTGGACCAATTATCCTCCTAATTCCAGTAAGTTCCAGTCTGAACAGGCCAAATATATTGAAGGGTTTTCCTCCGATTCATCTGCAAAAGACTTAAATGAGCCATACAGAGAAATAGAAGGTGGCAATTTATCACCCCCCGACACGAGTGCAATTGAAAAAGATGAAAAGGATATTTTAGCAACATATAGACCTAGAAAATCTGGTTCCATGACATCATATGATGCTTATGATGCACAGAAGCTGCTAGAACAGGTCTATAAGCCAAAGGGTATTAAACCATACGTCAAAAGAAAGGAGGGCAATGTCTTCGAAGTAGTCAGTACAAGAAGTCTCAAAACCAAGGTAGAATACGAGGATGATCTTCCAGATGCTCCTACGTCCGCTGGTTCTGGTATTGGTCCAGGAGAAGCAGTCATTGAAGTTCCACCCACCGCCACCGAAGTCGCCGCGGGTCGTGATCCCTTTTACGAGCCTACCACGGGCACCCGTAGTTCACGCACTGATTACATGCGATGGACGCCTGGTTTAGAGCGCATGTTCGCACCCACCTATCCTACTACTGATTGGATTGGTCAGCCTAAGTAAATTTACAAGTAAATTCAATAATACTTAAGACTTCAAGGCACCATATAAAAATCTTCTTTCACCAACTCCAGTTGAATATAGAAGTAATACATAAATACAAGTGTAAAGTATTAGTAGAATGGGAACATATAGTTTTTATTTAACATCTCGCAATAATGCTGCAGGATGTAAAATAAATTGGCAAGCCATGAACACAGACAAATTATTTAAGTTCAGGCCCTTGAAGAAATCCTATACTATCATTTCGAATTTAGAAGAACTTGCAGAAGAGTTCGATGAAACCAAGTTATTCGGATATCACACAGAAGAATTGATGGATGCTCTTAATGAATTAGCAAAGGGCCTAGAGCCATATGGTTGCTTTCCTCGACTGTACTTCAAATGGGAAGGAGCAAAAAGTATGATTTGCTATGAATTTATACCAGGATCTCATTTCAATGTTTCAGTCTGTGATTATAAAGAAGGTGAAAAACTATGTGATTTACCTGAAAAAGAAGGATGGTATTCAGTCTAAATAGAATATTCTATAGTATTCTATGCCCATTTGGTTAGACTACAGGGAAAGAGGGCTAATAGCCTTAGCGCCAAATCTAACAATTATAACTCCTCCTGTCGGCGATATTTGGATCGGAGACATGAGTGGTAACTTACTTCAGGAAGGTGGTGTTATTCTGGAGCGTAAGTCTCTAATAGACCTAGAATCCAGTATTATAGACGGACGCTATGAGGAACAAAGAGGCCGTATGCTAGCATATGCAAATGAACAGAAAGTAGCCATTGGTTACGTGATTGAGGGTCAGACAAAGGGCTTCCAGGGTCGCCGGTTCACGGGCGACTCTGTCTTGAAACTCATTTCTCAGATCCAGTTCAAACATAGAATTCCAGTATTTCAGACGGATTCCACGGAGGATACCTTAGCCCTAGCAGTTATTATAGAGGGTGAATGGGCCAAAGCAAAAGGTAATTTTAGTTGGCAAATGGGAGCAGGGAATTCTAGCACACCCATAGCAGCCTCTTATACTAAGTCAAATTCCAGAGATACACCTGATTCCTTTTTAATTGGTGTTCTAACCCAGTGTCGTGGAGTAAGCGAGGGTCTGGCTCGTATTATTTTGGACAAGGTTAAAACATTAGAGGGACTTCTAGCAACCACAGAAGCTGATATCGCAGCTATTGCAGATGGTAAACGTAAAGTTGGTAAGGCAGTTGCTGCGAGGCTCTATGGGCTACTTCACTTGAAGGCTGAAAATCCTTCACAACATTCATCCTCTTCAGGAGGGTTGCCATCTTTATCATAGGGTTTATTATTACAAGTTGTTCCAGAACTGTATGCTTTTGCCATAGTATTATTATACTTCTTTAAAGAAGGTAATTCAAATTGTCTTTCGCGTGTCTTGTAGTCGCGTGATAGACGATTATCTAGATAATCATCTTCTACATCAAAACCCCTCTTTGAATTGAATGATGGGATTTCTGAGTGGTTTCTAGACGATGCTCTAATTAAATCATCGACCGACGGACGATTCTTCTTAGCATAATCATGTTTCTTCTCAGTATCAAATTCATCATGATATCCACTATTTCTGAAATTACGACTTGATTTCAGAGTTGTATCATATCTATAATCATAGGGGTCCTTGGGTGTTCGTGTGCTAGGTAAATTATCTTCATCTTCAACAACATCATCTTTTCCTCTAAATTGCCAATTGGATACTCTTGAATTTGTATTAATATCTGTATTTGTTGTAGGATCAGTAACCCAATCAGGATATGATATAGAAGCAGGGGTATTTAAGACATCTGTCATTGTGTAATCTACATCATCTTTTTTATTTGGATTTCTATCATATGAGCCAACATTATACCTCTCTCCATTAGCACCGAGGGCAGTTTCAGGTGGGTCCTTGCTGTAATCATAGTTGTCTGAAGAAGGTCCTGAACAGAGACCGCCTGTTTTCTTACTGTATTGGCCCTTAGGGCATGTTGGGTCAGCCGGAGCCGATTGAAAAGTTCCTAGATTGTAATGCAAAGCTAGCACAATTGCTAGAAGGGCTAGACCTATAATTAATAATTTCATGTGTAAATTGTTCATACTACTTAGACCTTCCATAAATCTGCTAAGACATTTGCAATTGGGTCAGGGGTGTCTGAGAATCTTACAGATTGTTTGGGCTTTGCATAAGGCGAAGGGCGTTCCATGGTTTCTACAAAAGATGCTGGAGGTGTATAATCTGAAGCTCTTAAAATAGGCCCAGCATTGGGTGTGTTTGTAGCAGCCTGTTGTAAGGAAACTTGAGATGCCCCTCGCCTCTTTTCCGGCCCCTCCATTCTAGGCGGCATCATAGACTGAACAATAGGATTTTTCTCCATTAAATACTCTCGTTCATGATGAGCCCAAGAAATCCATAAAAGATTAGGATACGTATATCTAACTTCATAGCCTTGAGCTCTTAGCTGAAAGACTACGTAGACAATGCAGTCCTTGAGATCCAAAGAGGGTAGTCCTAAGACAAAGGGTGGAACATTATAATAGACAAAGGTTGGTTGGTTAGGGGCAGTAGCACAATGAGCAACTTTCTGTAAGGCTTGTTCTAAGATTTGATTATACGCAGTTTGCCGGGCTTTATCTTGCTTTAGCCTTACATCAAAGAGTGTAGAGGCAGGCAGTTGAGGAACTCCTGACATTTCTATAGATGCGTTACTCTTTACAGGATAGAATTCTACGCTTTCAGTAATGCGAATTCTATTGACAGGTTGTACAGGATTTGTTGGTAAATTTGTTCTGAGAGAACTTTTAATTAGAGCTAAAAAAGATGATTCTATACTTTGTTTATTACGTGGTAAAAAAGGTCAGACGGCTCAAGAAAGATGGGAGAAAATCAAAGAAGATTCTTTATTTACCGGCATAGACTTCAATACTACACAAATTGTGGAAGGGGATTTAAATACATTAGATACTCTTGCGTGGGATGAGGAACCAGATGTCTTAGTGCATTCTGCTGCAAATGTGAAGACAATGGATCCATATCCAGACTTATACAGAGACAATGTCTTAGGAGTTCAAAAAATTTGTCAAATGTGTCTGAAGTGGAAGATTTCAAGATTGCACCTAGTGTCTACTTGCTATGTTCATCCTCGAGGAATAGTAGGAAAAGCTGAATTACTTTCTTCTGATCTACCAAGATCCATTTTTACTACAGATTATACATATACAAAATACCTTGGTGAATGTACAGCTAAAACCTATTCTGATAGATTTCATATTAGTATTTTGCGTCTAAGTTGCGTGGGAGCTCCTTGTAATTGGTTAGATGCTCACCCAACTCATGGAGCAATGGCGCACCTTGGATTTATTTCACTTGCATTGCGAGGTAAACTAGAAATGTTACGAATTCCTTCTACAATGGTTCTGAGTACAATTCCTGTAAATATTGTTGCAAAGACGATTGTAGATGATGTATTAGTAGAAGAATTAAGTGACAATGCAATTACAGTAAAGCAGATTTGTGCAGGGCCTACAAGCCAGTGGAATATAAGTATTCCTCAGTTATTCTCTAAAATGCAACAACTATCTCCAGATGTATCCTATATTCAAATTCTAAATATACCAGAACAGGAATTTAAGACAGCCCTAATAAAATATTGGGGATATAGATCTTACACAGCCTGGGGATATAAGAGTCTCCGATTTCACGAGGAAGTTTGTGATTTTATGACAAAATTTGCAGATGGACAACGTTTTGAATCATCCGTGCCTGAAGAATATTTTCCAATTGTATCAGATGAACAAATTTATGAACAGACGTGTTTCTATGTAGCAAGGGGTATTCACCAGTTTCAAATGGAGAGAGCTATAGTAAAGCCTACACTTGATATTTTCTGGGGAAATCTGAAAGAACATTATATTCAAGGTCAAATAATATTTAAGA
>RGCF01000140.1 GCA_009919265.1 Bacteroidota bacterium
ATGAAGCGCAGCATGATGAATATTCTTCCATCATGGTTAAAGCAATTGCTGATCGCTTGGCTGAGGCAACTGCTGAATATCTTCATGAGCAAGTACGCAAGGATATATGGGGATATGTTTCGGATGAGGCAATGCAAAATGTTGATCTCATCGCAGAAAAATATCAAGGCATTCGTCCTGCACCCGGTTATCCAGCATGCCCTGATCATACTGAAAAGCTTACTCTTTTTTCCCTATTGCATGCAGAAGACATTGGGGTATCTCTCACAGAATCACTTGCCATGATGCCCGCAGCATCCATATGTGGTTGGTATTTTGCGCATCCACAGTCGCAGTATTTTACCATTGGAAAAATCAACAAAGATCAAGTCAAGGATTATGCTCAGAGAAAACACATGAGCATAGAAGAATGTGAGAAGTGGCTTGCGCCGGTGCTAGCTTATTAAGTTATCAATCATTTTGTAACTTTTTACATATTTTGCTGTAGATACTGAGTTCACATTGAAAAAGTGTATCGCATGAAATCAGCAATACTCAATTTTCTTTTTGCTTTGAGCATGACTATTCCGGCACTTGCTCAGCAAACATCTACAATTTCAGGGATAATAAGTGATTCTTCTTCAGGCGAAACGCTCATCGGGGTGACTATTCGCATTGTCTCCGATGGGGTGACCAAAAGAGGTACATATACCAACAAATTTGGCTTCTATTCCTTACCAAACCTTGCTCCTGGACAATATAATCTCATCATCTCATCTGTTGGTTATGAATCCAAGTCACTGACCATAAGAGTGCAAGAAAAAGACATTCGTTTGGATGCCCTACTCAACCAAAGTGTAAAGCGCACCAAAGAAGTGACAGTTTCAGCAAATCGCGATGAGAAATCCTCTCAATACACCAATACAATGACGCTTTCCACAGAATTTCTCAAGCAGATGCCTGCATTGGGTGGCGAAGTTGATGTCTTTCGTGTATTGCAATTGATGCCAGGAGTAAAGAGTGTAGGCGAGCTTTCCAGCGGACTCTATGTGAGGGGTGGATCACCAGATCAGAATCTCACATTACTTGATGGTGTCATTGTGTATAATCCATCTCATTTGGGAGGATTTTTATCCACCTTCAATAGTGATGCTTTGAAAGACATTAACTTGATGAAGGGTGGATTTCCCGCAGAATATGGTGGAAGATTGTCGAGTGTATTAGACATGACAATGCGGGAAGGCAGCAAAGAAAAAGTGACTGGTAAGGGAGGGATTTCTTTGATAGCCTCACGATTAACCGTCGAAGGTCCAATCAATGAACAATCATCATTCATGGTATCTGGAAGAAGAATGTATCTGGATGCAATCACTGCATTTGCTTCGCAAGATGTTCAAGAAAATAGTCCTACATATTATTTCTATGATTTGAATGCCAAAGTGAATTATCAGCTTGGAGAAAATGACCGCATTTTCATCAGTGGGTATTTTGGACGCGATGTATTGCGTGAACCAAAAGCTGCAAAGGATGAAGGAAGTTCTTTCAATATTGATTGGGGAAATTCAACATTTAATACTCGATGGATGCATATTTTTTCACCAAAGGTATTCACGAATTTTAGTCTAATTTATACTGATTATCAATTTGGAACAGAGATAGGACAAACCGCTACAGGATCGGGTGGATCATCTGAATTCTTCTTTTCTTCTTTATCAAAAATCAAAGATTTCATGATGCGAGGAGACCTACAATATTATGCTGGAGAAGATCATCTCATCAAAGTAGGTGTTGAAGCTATCCAGCATCAATTCTATTCCAATGCAACTGATTCAGTGGGAGATTCTTTTTCAGATTTGCTTTTGAGAACAAGATCCCTCAGCGCATTGGAGGCGGCATTCTATGCCCAAGATGAATGGAAGCCGAGTGATATGTTTACAATGAATATTGGGTCACGATTATACTATTTTCAAAATGGAAACTATCTTGCATTTGAACCGAGGGTGAGCGCACGATATTCCTTGAGCGATGCCATCAATTTTAATACATCATATTCAAGAGCGCATCAATTTTTACATTTAATCATTCGCAACAATATTGCCTTGCCGAATGATTTGTGGTTTCCTTCAACATCTACCATCAAGCCCTCTATGTCAGATCAAGTCACTGCAGGGATAGAGTATATCAGCGATGATCAAGCATGGAAATTCACCATTGATGGCTATTACAAAAAGATGAATAATCTCTATGAATATAAAGACACAGCATCATTTGAATTGGGATTACCATTGGAGGATCAATTCACTTCAGGCCATGGTGAATCCTATGGAGCCGAGCTTTTTTTGAATAAAAGAATCGGTGATCTTACCGGATGGATTGGATATACGCTTTCATGGACAACAAGAACATTTGCAGAATTGAATCAAGGCCGCACATTTTATCCTCGTTATGATCGCCGACATGATGTGTCCATAGCATTGACATATAAGTTGAGCGATAGTTGGGAATTGGGGGCTACCTGGGTCTATGGAACTGGGCAGGCATTTACAATGGCAACAGGAAAATATGTAGTGCCAAATTTCTCTTCCTCAGGTTTTGGTGGATGGACGCGATTAGCATATGATTATAGTCAAAGAAATGGGTATAGACTTCCCGCATTTCATAAATTGGATCTAAATTTTGCGCATACTTTTACTTGGTTTGGATTGCCTATGGTATTCAATATCAATATTTACAATGCCTATAATCGATTGAATCCCTTTGCACAATATCTTACGACTGAGTATGATCAAACAACCGGTAAAAATAAGTCGGTTGTGAAGCAATTGACACTATTCCCTTTCTTACCAACCATTGGTTTGCAATTTTCATTTTGAGAAATATCATGAACAGACTATACATTCTATTTTCATTATTCATGATTGGTTTAATGTCATGCGAGCAAGTCGTTGATATTGGCACTTTGCCTCATGAAGAAAAGATCTTTGTAGAGGGAATTATAACTGCCGGAAAAGACATTGAAATTGTGTTTTCAAGCACATTGCCACCATTGGATACAATTCTGGATTCATATTATGACATTGATACTTTATATACACGAATAACTGATGTTCAAGCAACAATCACTGAAGATGGTACTATGCATAAAATGGAACACATTGAACATGGTAGATATCGGTTGATTGATGAGAATAATCAACCAATCAAGGGAAAACCGGGGTCAACATATCAATTGAATGCGAGTTGGAAGGATTTGGAAATTAGTGCTTATACGGTGATACCAAATATTCCAAAGACAAGAATTGTTGTTCAAAGCGTGGATACAAATGATAGAGAGTTGAGAGTGGGTTGGGAATACTTAAAACTATACATTGAAACGGAATCTATTCTTCCGCCAACTGAAACCTGGGTATTGAGTACAAAAATTGAACATTCAAAGAACAAGTTTGTGAATGAGTTTTTTGAATTGGATCCATTTACGATTCAAGATACAAGTGAATACAGTTATATTCAATATGGCTATCAGCAATACATTTTTGCAAAGAATCAACCGCATCGTTCGAAGTTTATTGCATATTTACTTGTTAATCCCAATGAAACGAATGCAGAAGTTTTAGCAAATCATGTAAATTCAGGAATTATCATAAGAACATTTGACAAAGCATGGAAGGGATATATAGACACTCAATATTTAGGTGAGGGATTCACGGGAATTTTTGGAGGAACTGAAACCGGAATTCAATGGAATATAAAAGGGCAAGGTTTGGGAATGTTCGTAGGAAAAAATGAAACATTCATTCCATTAAAGTTTTGAGGGTATCATGTGATTGATTGCAATACGACGATTGTTTCCAAAGTTGGGGTACCGGGAAACATGTCAAGCGCTTGGGTGTATACGGGTACATATCCACCTTTTTTCCATTCCCGCACGGCTTTTTCAATCTCATTGATTGCGCAGAAGATGTGAATCACCATTTCAGGTTTGCGTTTAGCGATTGCTTGAATAACACCATCTGCGGTGCCTTGTCTTGGAGGGTCCAATATGATGATTTCTTGCTTTTCATCCGGTTGTGGAAGATGAGAAATTACGGTGTCTTTCGTAATGAATGCCTCTTTGAATTGCATGGATCCAATAGTATGTCCGGCTTTTTTTCTACGTTCCACCAACTGTTTTGCAGATTCTATTCCCGACTTTGATGAATCAATTCCATGTATTTCATTGAACATGTCAGCAAGCGAATGTGAGAAAAGCCCATAGCCACAATAGAGATCGATGAGTCTGCATGTGGGGAAATCAATTCCATTCTTTGAAAAACTTCTTATACGATCCACCATCACTTTCATCATTGGAACATTCACTTGAGAGAATGTGAATGGGCTTATGCGGAATTTGATATCATTGATGGTGAGGGCGAGTTCATCGAAACCGAATAATTTCTTGATACGCATGGTTCCGGGTTCGAGTGATTTTTGATCGAGATAATAATCGGAGCGAGTGGGATCATGATATACCCATGCAGACACAATCGCATGTGAAGTTTTAGCGAGCATATCGCCGAGTAATTTGAGTTTGCGTACGATTTCTCCATTCAGCTCTGCGACATTGAAGATGACAGCTTTTTCGCCCGTATCGCGAATGATGAGAAAATTCAGAGCTTCTGTCAATTCATGATATGGTCTGGTAAGAAGCTTCTTACCGATGAGTTCATAGATTGCATGATGATCTACCGGTTCTATGGAAGAAGCAGCGATGCTCATCATGCCTTTTTTGGGGAATGCATCTGCTTGTTGATCGCCAAATCCAAGTATGAGTGAATGACCATTGAACATGACTTTTCTGCGAGTTGTCCCACGATATCCACGCGGTTTTGGAGCAGGAATAAGGGGAAGAATTTCACCCGGAAGATTTTTATCCATCCAGAATTTCGTGAATGCACTCACTTTCACCATTTGTTCAGTCATATATGGATATGCCGCAAGCGGTTCGAGTCCATTGTGCACACCTTCTGCATCGGGTCTTTCTGGCAATGCCATCAGGATATTGCGCGCAAAAGCATCATCCAGCATGGATTTACGCTTTCTTGGTTGCCCTTGAAATTCAGAATTTCCTCTCTTCAAACGAGGTGAATCTTCATCATGCTCAATAAATTCTTTTTTCTCGCTGATGATTTCTTCGGTTTCATGCTTTGCATTCTATCTAATGTGAATGCAAAGGTACGGAATAAATGGGAGTGAATGAGGAGGGGGTAGTTCTTTGAATCAAATACTGATATATTTAACGAAAAGTCCTAGAGTTGATTTAGCAATGTAGCTTATTTCACGATATTCATTGATTTTGTTATTGTTTGATTCTCTGAAATAATTTTGTAGGTATATGTTCCAGACGGTAATTGTGAGGCATTAAGTTCAAATACATATGGACCAGGTTGATGTTCAATAAGATTAAATCCCTTCATCACTTCAATTCCTCTAATATCATAGACTATCAATGAAAGTATTGACTGCTCTGACACTGCATAATGAATCAAAGTGGAATGAGTAAAAGGGTTAGGATAATTTCCAATAGCCAGAAGTTTAGTGGAATCTACTTTTGATAAACCCATGGGTGTTTCACCCGGATTTGTTGGGCCACCTGAACGTGTTGGAATGTTCGATGAAGCTTGATTAAGAGCGCTTTTTCCAGACTGAGTATAATATCCTTTATAAAAAGTCTCACCATTATTTTTTGTACTCGTTGAATCAACAAAATACCAATCAGCTTGTGCTTTATCTTGTTTAATATCCAATATCATATACCCATGATTATCAAGTTCTATCTCTTTGATATGTGGATTAATAAACTTCAACTGTCCGGCAATAGTCTTGCTTTGAATAGAATTCGGAGGAAGGTTTTGAAGTTCATTGATATTTGCTGATGAAATACTAGGAGTTACAAACTCAACTGCCACTGATCCCTGGCCTGTTTGAGGTTTATATGAGGTATCGCCGCGTTTTGCAGGCAGGTCAGATGCCCAAGTACAATGAATATCACCTGTCACCACAACGATATTTGAAATAGAATCTTCTTTAATAAATCCTAATAATTTTTCTCTTTCAGCCGGATACCCATCCCATGAATCCAGATTTGTAAATCCAGCCAATGGCATCATCATCACTTGATTTGCTAGGACTTTCCATTGTGATTTTGTGGACTTAATTGCTTTAGTTAACCAATTATATTGTTCAATGCCTAGCAATGTTCTATTGGGGCTTAACCATTCTGCAGTATCAATTGCTCGAGAATTTGTGTCTTTGGAACCAAGTGGTTTTTCCCGACCCTCAAGTCTGGTGTCCAACATGTATATTTCGCAAAGTTCACCATAATTAATAGTTCTGTAAATCTTACCCTGTTCCGATTGTTCTCTGATTGGTAACCATTCGAAATACGCTTTTTTACCTGCAAACTTTCGTACTTGCCAATCCCCCTCAGATTTAGGATCGTGGTTTTCTGCTCCACCCGGCCAAGAATCATTAGCAGTTTCATGATCATCCCAAATTCCAATAAACGGATGAAGCTGATGTAATCTACGCAGATCAGGATCCAATCTATAAAATGAATATCGTATTCTGTAATCGGAAAGGGTGACAATTTCGTTTTTTGGCTCATGTCCTCTATTTACTGATTTGGAGTAACCATATCCCCCCTCTGCATATTCATAGATATAATCACCAAGAAACAGAATAGCATCCAAATCATTTCTTAAAGCCATAGTGGCATAAGCATTAAAAAAACCTTGTTGGTAATTAGCACAAGAAGCTATGCCAAATCTTAAAGCATCAACTTTTTTCGACGGAGCAGTTTTAGTTCTTCCAATAATTGATTCCTTGCCCAAACTGAGAAACTTATAATAATATGTTGTACCTGGTTCAAGCGGACCAACATCAACTTTTACAGTATAATCCTTACTTTGATCGGTTATAGTGTTTCCACTTAATACAATGATGGAGCATAATGGATCTTTTGAAACAAACCACTTTACCTCAACAGGACCATCTTCATCCGGGGTAACTCGTGTCCATAATATAACTTGATTTTGCAGAGGATCCCCAGATGCAACACCATGATAAAAAGGCTTAAGGGCTGGGTCAAAGACAAGACTAGTACTTGCTATTTCTTTTGGAAGGGGTCTGGAATAGGAATAAATATTATTCTTTTCTCGTTCATAATTTGCAGAAACGAATGATAAATTCAACAACATTACAACGAATAAGAAGAAAAACTTCTTCATGCAATACCTGTAGATATAACAGAGTAATATGTAATCGCAAAAATATGATTATTGCATTATCTCATGGTAACGATATTGTTATTTATTCTTTATCTTATCGTTGTGGACGCAAATAAAACAAACCGACTAATAATGAGCTTGTTTGTATAGAGGGTCTAAAATGTTTTTTGATAAAGGTAGAGAATAATTACAAATTATGACTGATACTTATTTTCGGGGTAGTGTATTATTAATATGTAAAATTGAAATAAGTTAACAGTATATCAATTAAATTATTAGAATAAATGCTGTATCATGTATACCACCATAAATATCTTTTAATCATATGAAATTAGATTTGACTGAAATAGAAAGAGTAAAGACAATTTCTAAAGGGGACTTCTATAATAATTATGTCAAAAAACAAAAACCTTTAGTCATTGAACAACTTACATCAGATTGGCCTGCTTATTCAAAGTGGAGATTAGAGTATATAAAAGAAATAGCTGGTAATGAAATTGTTCCATTGTACGATGAAAGACCTGTTTCTCATAAAGAGGGTTTTAATGAATCACA
>RGCF01000015.1 GCA_009919265.1 Bacteroidota bacterium
TAATTTAGGGGCTTGACATTTTCATCATTTTAGGGTAGAATGATAATATGATGAGAAAGGAAGTTGAAATGGTTGTCGTGAATCTCTCTGGTGGTGCGTTCGAACTGGAAACTGGTTGGCCTTGGACTGCTGGTCTCTCGCCGTTCCGTCACAAAGATGAGTTTAATCTGCGCCACGAGAATGGTCGCTGGCACTTTGATATGAATGGCAAGTCCTACTCTGCCAAGCAGGTATCGCCCTATCTCAAGGATATCCAGACGGTTCGGGAGTATTGATTATGTTTGAAGTTATCGCTACCAACTTTGGTGCTGTTCATTACCGTGGCGTCAATCAGACTGATGCGCTGATCGTTGCTCAGCAGACTGGGTTCGAATGCACCGTGAACAAGGACAACAAGTTGTTCGCCTCCTACTCGCCCATCTCGGGCATGAAGTTCTACAAGTAAGGAAAGTATTATGAATATTCTGAAGTCTATCTGGTCAAACTTTATTGCAGCATCGTTCGCTATGATTGGTGCATCACTGGTGCATCTGCTGGTCTGGGGCGAACATATCAGGGGAGAAGCACCTGCATGGTTGCTCCTGTTCTTCGTTGCCTTCCAGACATTCGATCTGATCAAGTGGGGTGTCGGTAAGATCCGTGGCAACGTTTGAGGATTGGTTCGAGGGAGAGGAAAACTACTCTCTGAGATGTGATCGATTTATCGATCTGCTGGACAGATACTCCAACGATAAGTCCTTACTACCTGATGTTGAGGAATGGTTGCGCACTGCATATGCACAGGGATATTTCCATGCTATGCAGCAACAGATGGATGATGGTAAATGATACCGCTGATTAAACCGTGGATTACACCCAAGAAAATTTATGGCAAAACTGCCACGTATGCCTATATCGACGAGGCAATGAACTACGGTGATTACGCGTTGCAATCTCAGCGTCTGAAGAAACAGGCACTGGACGAACTGTTCGGCGAATGACATATACCTCAACAGGTAAATTCGTCCGCGACTTCTTCGGAAACATGACAGGCAAATTCCTAGAAATTGGTGCGTGGGATGGACGTCCATCTGACGAAGAACCGTATTGGGATCTGTTGACAACTGGTTGGTATGGAGTCTATTGCGAACCGAATCCACATTCCATTCCTTCGCTGATACAAAACGTATCACCATATAATGCTGATATTGTCACTGCAGCAATAGGAACAACTGCTGGCATTCAACCATTCAATGCGTCTACGTCGCATCCATATATTTCAAGTTTTGACAGTAAATGGCATTTGAATCTGCCGCCCACATTATCCGAGACTCCATATGTCAGCGATAAGATATATGCACCGACAATCACCATCGATCAAATTTTTGAGACATTCGGTTATGACTTCGATACCATCAGTGTAGACATAGAGGTTTCTCTGGAATCCGAACTGGAGATATTTAAGACAATCGACTTCAACAAACTGCCAGTATGCAAATTGGTAATAAGCGAAACATATTCCAGTGAACTGCAAACATACATGGAATCATTTGGATTCATCAGGAAATCTGCTCCTCCGAATAATTATTGGATAAGGGCTTGACATTTATCGAAAAATCAGGTAGAGTGAATATATGATGAAGAAAGGTGATGTTATGAATTTCCCGTCTAAACTTGAAACTCTGCTTATGCTTGACTGGTCGCGTGATGAAAATGGTCTGCTCCGTGCTGACTATCCTAATGGCGCTGGTTACGTTTTGATTCGTGATAATACCGCTGAATATTATGACGTCTGCGTTGACGGTGAATACGTCCTGGTTGAGACTCGTGAATTGGCGCTTTAATTATGATTACGATCTCTGACGATTTCTATCCGCTGTTCGGCGGACTACTACTGTCATTTACGCTGACAGGTTGTGGTGGTGACACTGCACAAACTCCGATTGTTACGATTGCACCCACTCCGATTGCGATCGTTGCTCCCACACCTGCACCTGTAGTAAACACCACTGCTACACTGACCACCAATCTTACTGTGCGGCAGAATGGCGTGGATTATTATCAGTTTGGTCCATATATTGTGCTGAACAACAACTGGGGTGCAGATCGATTTGGTCTGGTATACGGTAAGGATTACAATCAAACTGTCACATATGATAAGTTTGCTCTACCGAAGGGAACGCACCTGGTCTGGGATTATCCAGATACACCACATGGCGATGGATCTATCATATACGGATTTCCATCTGTTGCATTTGGCAAGACCACATTGGGATTGACTGGTTACAACATCGACAATTCTCTCACTCAAGTGAAATACATCAAGGACTGGGATCAATCCTACGACGTAACGCTGAGTGGAGATCTGAAGTATATGAATCTGATGTCAAACATGTTTTTCTTCGACTCCAACGGTGAAGTCGCGGGAGAAATCATGTTCAGCACATATCTCGATGATCACATGCGCTACTGGTCCAGTCCCAACAACTTCTTCGGTCAGCAACCCAATGCTCACACTCATGAAATCGTAATGGATGGAGTCAAGTGGGATATCCTAGTATCCACAGACTATAAGAGCGATAAGAAGAACTATTACGTAACTCCCGATGATCCGTATGCAAACATCACCCACGGCAACATCGACTGGGATAAACTAATCGACTTACTGGAAGAACACGGTGACATCAATCCTGACTGGTATGTAAAGGGAGTGGAACTCGGTGTCGAAGTCCAAGCAGGTGATGGATCAATGGTGGTAAACGATTTCTCATCAAAAATCATCTATCTCGATCCAATCACAAACTCCTACATGACATTCGGATAAAGATAAAAATGACTGATGACCAACTAATCGCCCATGCTCCTGAAGTAAAGGAAAAACAACAAGAACTCGATGATCTATTCGCTGCAGTCCAATTCCATGAAGGCGACATGCGAGTGAACTACAATGGAAAACTACAGATATATCTCCAAGGTAAATGGAGAGGAACGGATGAAATGGTATGAGATCATTATCTGGTATAAAACCAATTGATGGCGACTTCGACTATAAGTATCAACTGCATATAGCAAAACAGAGGCAGAAACAAGATGAACTGAATCGACTGTTCAACGATGATTCTAGTTACCATATAGGACAATATCGGATCTCCACAGAGGGACAACTCGAAGTATATACAGTAAATGGATGGATGAAAACATGAAATGGAATGAAAAACTATATGAATGGACTAAGAACTACACCGTATTCGACTGGTGTGTAGTAGCATTATTGCTTATAGTATTGCTGCTGTTCGTATGATCGTATAGAAAGTTGATGCAATGTTAGTACTTTTCACTAACATTTAGTGTTTTACACGGTCGGTCTGTTCTTGAATATGACTGCGGAGTGGAGTCGTGGTTGTGGCGTGTTGAGGTTGTAGTTAATGCTCTTGCAAAAAATTTTCAATCACACACGCGACATTGATTTAAAAAATCACTCACCCAGCAGCGAAAAATACCTTGACATTTCTGCGGTTTTGCGGTAGAATGGGTATATATAGTGTTTTAGAGGAGGCAACTACTATGCGCGACTATACGATTACGAAGATCCGTCCTGGGACCTACGAACTCGATCTATACGTCAATGGATCGTGGGTGGACTCCAGACGAGGCACTAAGTCCGAGGTGGAGCAATACGCGTCGAACTATATCAATAAGCATATGCCACGTGCGTTTCGTGCCATTATGACTTGACATTTTTACGTTCCTTTCGTTTCAAACTGCACCCTGCCAGCGATGGTGGGGTGTTTTTTTTCATTCATTGCACGAATATGGCTTGACAACTGTGGTGTTTTCGCGTATAATGACTATGTCGTTGATGAAAAGGAAAACTTAATTATGGCTTACGAATATACCCTAGAAGACGTTTATAAGATCTTTCAACAGGCCGAAGACAAGGTCGCCCAGTTGCGGGAGTTCGCTTCCCTTAATCTCCCCTATAATATCAACTGGGAAAAATTAATTTCACTTTATTCCGATTTGGGGGCTTGACATTCTCCACGTTTTAGGGTAGAATGAATTATAGTTTGAGAAGGAAGTTGATTATGTTTACGGTTGAAAAGATGAACGGTGTGTACCTCGTGATGAAGAATGGCAACGAACTGGTGAATGCCCATGCCCGTAAGCGTGATGCCAAGGCAGAGGCTGCCTACCTCGGTCAGACCACCATGAAGACCGTGACTGTACTGGGTACTGATAAGCAGATCCAGATCCCTGTCAATACTCCCATCCACTGCGATCCTTCCTCTGAAACCTACTGGAGCATGTAATCATGAACACTGCTACTATGACTGATGCCGATCTTACTCAGTTCCTCGTGAATGATGCTATTCCACAGGACATTGGTAATGCTCGTATGGCATATGCTGCTGGATACTTCGAGTCCACCATTCTCTCACTGATGGCACGTTATCCTGAGGTGCGTAAAGAGATCGAAGACCGTGTTAACTTTCGGAAGGGAAATGCATAATGGATATGATTGGATTTGATCAGTATTATAACATGGATCCGTGCCAGCACTCGAAGATCCTGCTCCCTATCCCTGAGAATGTCCGTGACGTTCCCTGTGACGGATGCTCGCGAGTGGATGCGTGTGGTGTCGCTATGACTGAGTGTGTCGCGTTTCGTGTGTGGAGTGCCTCTGGTGACTTCCTGGACGAGGACGTGGGGCGTCTGTTGCGTGTGCCTCGTGAATTGCGAGGATCTCGTGGGATCTGAGTGACGGAGGAACAGTCGGAGTGGTAGTTGCCTAATGAGGGATTGCTAAGATCGGTAAAATCTGAGCTATGGATTCTAAAAAAGGGTCCCCCTCCCTGGATGGGGGTTTAGCGACCTACCTGTGTGCAACCACGCTACTACACGCATCAGCAATCCTGCTACACGCAACTACTCTCCCCGACGATCTCCAGAAAAGTTTTCAAATATCGCTGGTAAAAATTTTTGCGGCCGGCCAAACAACTACCAAGAGGTGCGACAATGCTTTTTAAACCCGAACAACTGCCTATCTTCAACACTCACCCTGTCATTGCATACTTTGGCATGGATACTATAGTTGAGGCGATTCAGTGGTATGTGACTCAGGAAGATCTCGATAATGATAATGCTCCTATTCTCGAGAAGCGTATGCTTAACATCATTATGAATGATCACGAGCGATTCTTCACTATGGTAGATGACTATGTGGAGGCATTTCGTTCATGACGACATACTATGAATATATCGACAAGGATGGTAAGGTCGTCCTGTTAGATCATTATGAGTGGTCCAGTGGTATGGGTATCACTCACAGTAGCGTAAAGAAAGCACAGGCAGCAAGAAAGCGCGAAGTTAAGAAGGGTTTCGCGAATACGATTGAGGCTTGACTTTTCATACCATATATGTTATAATGGTTATATTATGCAGAAAGGTGACAACGTGAAACTATATCAAGTAATGTATAAGGGTGAACCGATCGACGGTTATTTTGTATCAGAGTGTGGTAAGTTCTTTGGACCTCAAGGTAGATTGACCGTTCAATATCCTGGGTGGAGTGATACTAATTCATATCCGCGTATTACTTTGAGAGGCAAGAAGTATACATGTCATGCGATTATGGCATTTACGTTCATTTCATTTCCTGAGCATAATCGTCCGGAAAACTTCGAATCGCTTCCCGTTGAATGGCAGAAGTATATTATCGAGATGGAGAATCGTTACAACGTAGAGTTGCAGGTTGACCATATCAATGGTGATAAGAATGATTGGAATATCAGCAATCTTCGTTGGGTAACTGCTCGGGAAAATCAGCAATACTACCAAAAGTTGAAGCGAGCAGAGAAGATGCGCGAGATGGGTTCGTTGGAAGAACTTTTTATGGAAGCAGCATAATGGAACTAGGATGCCTTCTCATCGCCCTATTGGTAGGGTGGATCATTTTCTCACTGGTTATTTTTCCAGTGCTGGTGATGACGCTGTTTGCCCTTCCGATAATCTTTCCCTATATCCTAGGGGCAGTGGCATTGTATATTTTATGGAAGTTTTTGAAAAAGAGGGCTTGACATTTCTGACGTTTTAGAGTATACTGTGTATATTGGTTATGGAGATATAGAATGAACATCACAGTTACTGGCATGGTTGGGCGTCGTAGCGGCAAACTGCAGTTGATCGAGGCTGCTAAGTTCTTTGCTGCGCAACTGATGGATCCTCGTATGGTTCGCAACCTGACGGTAGATATCGAGGTTCGAAGGGGTCTGGATGTTGACGGTGAGTGCGTTGATGAGGATGGTGTTCGTAATCCTCGCTGGTTTACGATTGGGTTGAAGAACCAGGATATCGACGAGATGATTAAGGTGCTTGCGCACGAAATGGTGCATGTCAAGCAGCATGCGAAGAACGAGTTGCAGTCGGGTCTGATGGTTGCGACTCGTGGTGGCATGAAGATGTCCAGTCGCTGGATGGGTGAGATCTGGAAACCCGAGGGTAAGGAATGCCACTACTATGATTCTCCGTGGGAGATCGAGGCATATGGTCGCGAAGTCGGTCTTTATCAGAAGTGGTTAGCAGCACAGGAGGCAGCATAATGTCCAATAGATTTCTAATCAGTGATACCCATTTTGGTCACACCAACACATGGGAAAAGTTTACTCTAGCAGATGGTAGTCCTCTCCGTCCGTTCACCTCCACCGAGGAGATGGATGAAACGATGGTAGACAATTGGAACAAGACAGTTCGTCCGCAAGATACAGTGTATCATCTTGGGGATGTAGTAATCGCCCGACGCAATCTGGAAACAGTGAAGCGTCTAAATGGGCGCAAAATCCTTATCCGTGGAAACCATGACATTTTCAGGGATAAGGACTATTATGAGGCAGGATTCGAGCAGATTCATGGCGTTCGCGTGTTTGTGGATCAGTTCATCCTGTCTCATATTCCCCTTCACCCAGATTGTGTAGGTGAGCGTTTCAAGCGCAACGTCCATGGTCACCTGCACGGTAATCGGATCATGACAAGGGTTCATAACACTTCGGATGATTCAGAAGACTGGGGGTCACCCTTTGGCGATCTTCGTCCAGATCCTCGCTACCTGTGTGTATGCGTGGAGCAGATTAACTACACACCTGTTTCCTTTGACGATGTCATGAAAATGACTTGACAAAAATACCATTATCGAGTATAATGGTCGTATTACATTATGGAAGGTGAATATATCATGAAGAAGTTAACGACACTAGAAGCATTCGGTGGCGAAGTTCCTTTTACTAAGGCGATTTGCGATAACAAGGATATTCAGATGCAACTGAATAACCTGCTGATCGATAAGTTAAATTTTGATCTCGATTTGGACAATCTAAAGTATGTCCCCGAAGTAGTGCTTGACTTTGGTTGTCGACCAGATATCGTAGTTGAACAGTATAAAGAACCAACGTTTGTTGTTGAGTGTATGGATGCTCGTGGCAATCTTGATATGCCACACATTATGAAATCCATCGCTTATGCATATCAAGCAGATGTGACGGATGTTGTTCTGCTTGCTGAGGATATTAGCAGGGATGCAGTTCTTCTGGTTGAACACCTTCGATCATTCGGTCACTCGATCTTTCTGGTGACGTATGACATCTTTCAAGTCGATAACCAAATGCACGTTTTCTTCCGTTCTAATTCAAATCCAATGCAAATGGTTTCGAACGATAGTCCACGTAAACGTTCTAATGAACGTACTAAGGATCGGCAGACCCAATTGAATAGTGATTTTTATGCAAAGTATAAAGAACGTCTTGGGTTGACGCACATCACTACTGTGTATTCAAGTCGCAATTCATATGCAAATCTTACGATCTATGCAAATATTCGTGCTCAGCGTAGCAATATCGAAATTGCAACTCGTCGTTATGATCTTGAAGCATTAGCGGAAGCGATCACTACAATGTTCCCTGATCTAGAGATTGCAACTACTATCAATAAGAGCAGTCGCAATGTTCAGATCAAGGGTTTCGCACACGAAACGAATCTTGTTGAAACGTTTGAAAAGATTTGCCAGTCGTTGGATGATAAGACACTGGAATTGAAAAATGCTGCATAAAACTTGCCTACATAGTGTGTGAGTTTAATAAGGAGTTTATATGGTAAAAGTTATTGTTGCAGATTCTAAGTATAATTGCGAGCATCTGCTTGGTCAGTATCTTGATGAGAGTCACTATGACATTCTCATTGAGGAGGATACCGACTGCTACATGGAAGCAGACTGTGGTCTAGATACTAAGACAGAGTGCGATAAAGAATGCAGTGATTGTGATAAAGGCGCAGACGAGCGCCGTATTGCGTTTAAGTTCCGCAAGAATTGGTTCACACAGGAAGAGCAGGATCAGGCGTATATCGGTCTGCGAGAAGCAGCAACCGAATCGCAGAATCGTGGACAGGCAGCAGGTCCACGTGGAGAGATGCTTGGCGTAGAGGGTCGAGGTGGACGTGATTGGGTTACTGATTATGAATTAGAAGTTCTCGACTTCCTCATGGATACTAGTGGCAAACTCGATGATGAAGATCTCAACGATGTCACCGTCGCTAGTATTCGCGCCAAGCATGCTGGTGCACCTCGCTCTGCAGCAGACGAGACTCGTGGTTCAGTTTGGTTGCGCAGTCAGGTTTGTAAGGAATATCCAGAGTACTTCGGTTGGTTCGATAAGTGGGTAGATAGTCTAGAAGGAAAGAGTAAGGATGAAATCGTCAACGAAGCAACCAAAGTTGCTACCAAATGGATCTCTACCACTAATTACGCCAAATCGGTTTTCTCAGGTGTTGCAGGTTGGTACGATCGTTATCCCAGAATTCCTTTTGGGCGTGCTACTACTTATACCCGCGATAATTTTGATAAGTTTAAGCTTTCCTTTCCTTTTCTTCAATCTCTCAATCGCGGTTTTAAAGAACTCCTCCCTTGGCGTTGGTCTAATCAAAAGAGTGCCGTGGATAAGATCGATGGTCGATTCGTGGTCCCTGAAACAGTATTCACCACCATCACCGTCAACAAGTCTTTCCGAACCGCAGCGCATCGAGATGCTGGCGATCTCGACACTGGTCTCAGCAATCTGCTTGTCGTTGGTAGTGGCGAGTATACTGGTGGTTATCTAATCTTCCCAGAATATCGCATCGCAGTCAACGTTCGTCCAGGCGATCTGTTGCTGGTTAACAACCACGAGATTATTCATGGTAACACTGAGATCGTTCTGACGAAACCAGATGCTGAGCGTATCTCGCTGGTTTGTTACTTCCGCGAAGCAATGCTAGAACTTGGTTCCTATGAGTATGAAACGACTCGTGAGCAGTATGTGATTGATCGTCGTTCGAACAAGGAACATACACTGTATCGCCCACTATGGAATGGTGTGTCTCCAGGAATGTGGGATGAGCAGGAATGGTATGATTATCTCGAGAGCAAACTTGGACGCGAAGTTGTTCAGAAGTATCATCCGAAAGCATATGAAGTTAAGTCAACATTGGAGGATCTATTCGGATGAAGGTTTTAGTCACTGGGGCAACAGGATACATTGGATCACACGTTGTTCGCATTCTAAGAGACCGTGGATATGTCGTCCACGGTCTCGACTCACACAATGTTCACCACGAACTTAATGCAGATATTATCGACGTTTGTGATAAGTTCTTCGAGATTGATGTTCTGGATACAGTAGCGATTCAGCAGAAGGTTACTGGTAAGTATGATGCAGTAGTCCACCTCGCAGGACTGTCAACTGTTGAAAAGTCAATGAAGATTCCATACGAATATTTTAATGTCAATGTCACTGGAACTAAAAATATCCTTGACTTTATTGACAGTTCGCATATAATATTCGCTGGGTCTAGTTCTTCTTTTGAGAATGCTTCTCCTTATGCAGTTTCTAAGACTGCAGCAGAACAAGTCATTCGTGCGCAGGAGAAGATGGGATGGACGATCTTCAGGTTCTTTAACGTATCAGGATCTGATGGTGTTCATCGTCAACTTGGACCTGCTACGCATTTGATTCGAGTCATTGCGGAAGTAGCAACAGGTAAGCGCGAAGTTCTCAATGTCTTTGGTAATGACTATGAGACTCGAGACGGAACTTGTATTCGTGATTATATCCATGTCGTGGATTTGGCAGAAGCAATCGTTGCTGCTACAGAACAGGGTCCACTAAATACTGAATACGAAGAACTTGGTTCCTGCCATGGATGGACAGTTCTCGAAGTGATCGAAGCATTTGAAGAAGCAACAAATGTAAAGGTTGAATATCAATTTGCCGATCGCAGACCTGGAGATGCAGTAGCATGTAAGGTTGAAACTCCATCTCAGCGTCTTACCCTCAAACGAACAATACATGATATGTGTTTAGATCAATATAATCTTGAACGTGGAAGAAACAAATAATATGAAGAAAATTCTAGTAACTGGTTTTACGCGAGCAGCATGCACTGAAAATTTCCATCAGAAATCTCAAATCAATCTTTGCACTGCCCACTATAGTTTCGTGGAATGTCTGCGAGATATGGGTTGGCAGGTTGATCAGCGTCCCGTAACTGCAGGTGAAGATCTGTCAGGTTATGATAAGGTCGTTGTCTTTATTATGCATATCTCGCCATTCAACAGTTACATGTATGGTGCACTCTGGGCAATCAGTCAGCGTCCTGATGCATATCTAGCAATTGAAGATTGGCAGTCTCCGAAGAACATCAATACGTGGAATCGCGATATTGACAAGATCGTGGATTCGGTAACTAATGATTATTACATCAACAACGTTGTAGCAGAAAAGGAACTGCGTCCTGAGTGGAAGTCGGCATTCAAGGATGCTTTCTCTATCATCGCTGCTGGTGATCGACCGATTACTCTTCCAGCGCATCTTGGAGGCGACTATAAGATGCTGTTTCCGAACTGGAAGGAAGATAAGGTTCATTCGTGGTTTGCTCCTGCGTATACATTGCATCGTCAACCGAACGTCCTGTTCCCAGAACCAAAGCAGCGTATCTTTAACTTTGCTGGTCTTATTCAGAGCGAAACTGAAAACTGGTTCAACAAGGTAACTAAGGATGCTACTTGGCAGATTATGCAGTATGGATCTAAGAGCAAGAAGCAGACTCGTCTGACCGAAGAAGAAATGGTTACTGTGTTCAACGAGCAGTGGGGTATTCTGATGGCAGGATACTGGCATGCTGGTTCTGGTTGGTGGCGCGCACGTCCACAGCAGGTTGCTGATGTTGGATCGATTCTTATCTGTGAGGATAAGGAAGGTGCAGTGTTCGGCGATCCGTATGTTGGGTTGACTTGTGCTAAACTTGAAGGTATGACCGACGAGCAACTTGAACGTCTTGCTGCAGATCAGAAGGAAGCGTATTATACTTCGCAACCTATGGATAAGAGCATCACTCGTCGTCAGATCGAGGAATATTTGGCATGAAGTATTTGGTAGTTGGTGCAGGGTTCGCGGGTGCAGTATACGCTCGCGAACTCGCTGAAGCAGGGCACGAAGTTGACGTAATCGACTCTCGGTATCATATTGGTGGCAATGCATATGATTACGTCAACGGTAAGGGTATTCGTATCCACAAGTATGGACCGCATATTTTCCACACCTCCAATATGAAGGTAGTTGAATGGTTGAGTAAGTTTACCGATTGGGTTGAACACAAGCATAAGGTTCTCGCCAAGCATACCGATGGTAACTTCTACGTTCTTCCTCCGAACCGAGATACTGTCGAGCGTATAGGCAAAGATAATATCATTGATGTATTCTTCCGTCCATATACCAAGAAGATGTGGGACAAGGAAATCGAAGAACTAAATCCAAAGATTCTCGAGCGTGTTCCGATTCGTGACGACGACAATGAATTGTATTTTCCGAATGACGATTTCCAGAAAATGCCAGCGGAAGGTTATACTGCATTGTTCATGCGGATCTTCGATCATGAAAATATCACAGTAAAACTTAATTGCACATTTGATAAGACGATGGAGGATGATTACGATCATGTTTTTAACAGTATGCCTATTGATCAGTATTATGATTATGAGTTTGGTGAATTACCGTATCGCAGCATTAAGTTTGAAACCTTTACGCTCCCCGAACGTCAAGTATACAAGGCGGCAACTACTAACTTTACAACATATGATGGACCGACACGAGTAACTGAGTGGAAGAATTTCCCCAATCATGGAGACAATCCTCTAGCAACTACTCTGACGTATGAATATCCTTGCGATTATAAGGATAACAATATGGAACGATATTATCCAGTTAAGGATATCGAGGGTGTTAATGCTGAAATTTACGAGAAGTATCTCACACTGGAAAATCCAAAGGTAACATTCATTGGTCGTTGCGGGACATATCAATATCTTGATATGCATCAGGTTATTAATCAATCCCTTATTTCGGTAAGAAAATTTCTTGGTAATTAAGCATTGACTTTTTGCCAATTGCGTAGTATAGTTTGTTAATGATATTAGAACAAACAGACGCAGAATACATCGCAGGTCGATTCACCGATTATATGTCAAACTATAATCGTATCGACGATCACATGCGAATGAAGAAACTTGAGCGCATCAAGTCTCTTCCTGCGACTCTTCCTGGGTGTGAACCTGAGAATATGCTCTTTTCAGATTTCGATATCCATCCTAATGACATGGAATTTGAAATCTTTGAACCTTCGCCGACTGAATTTTCAACAATGGTCGAGATCACTTCGTCCTTCTGTAACGAAAATTCATTCGGCAAGGAAATCAAGTTTATTGTGAGAGAAAAGAATACTGGAAAATACGTTGGATTTTGCCGAGTCGCCTCTCCTTTCATTAATTCTAAACCTCGTAATGATTGGTTTGGTTGTGTTCCAGATCTTCGATCTTTCAATAAACACGCAGTCATGGGGTTCATCATCGTCCCAGCGCAACCGTTCGGGTTTAATTACCTTGGTGGTAAGTTGCTGGCGCTACTTTGCACGTCTCATGAGTTCCGCGAGATGTTTAATAAGAAGTATGACATGGAAACTTGCCTCTTCGAAACGACTTCACTCTACGGAAACATCAAACAAGCATCGCAATACGATGGATTGAAACCATTTTTACGCTACACGGGTGATACATTAAGCAATTTTGTCCTTGCATTCTCCGATGACTTCTGGAATGAGTCTCTGGATTGGTTTGCAAGTAGAAATAATGGCGAACCTTTGTTCCCACGCGAAGGAATTGCGTCTTACAAACTGAAAATGCAGAATAAAATGATGTCTGTCATCAAAAATTCGCTAAAATATCACAATTCAAACGAACTTTTGGCATTTTCAAACGCAATTCAGGCGAACAAAGACGTCACTACGCAAAAAAGATTCTATATTTCGACTTACGGTTACGAAAATTCAAAAAATTACATTCTCGGAACCGATAAAACGCTAATTAAGAGCAAAGAAAACTTCGATAAGCACTATTCAGAGAACATTATTCGTTGGTGGAAGAAAAAAGCGTCTTCTCGTTACGAAAATTTGGTCGCTGAAGGAAGATTGCGCCGAGAATTAGAAGTTTGGTCGCCAGAATCTATGGACAAAATTGACATAATTAGATAAATAGTCCCAAAGAGGATTTTTATGGCATACGATTTTTTCCCTAAGTCTAAAAAAGACATTGATGACAAACTAAAGAACAAGACTCAAAAATATAGAGACAATTGTTCTAAGGTTATGCAGTATCTGCAGTCAAAATATCCTACAATAGAAACTCCGATTAATATCGATACGTCGAAGAGCGAAAACTCTCCGATCAACGTTGTTCGTGCTATTAAGGGTTCGCTTACCGAATCTCAAATTATGCTCAACGCAAAAGTCCAGCAACCATTCAAGATTAAGTTTGGTGACGGGTCTTCTGGTAATCGTGGAGCACAAAATAGAGGTAATGCGTTCGAGTACGAGTTTGTCAGTGCTCTTGAAAAATGGAGAGAAGGCAATTTAGACGGAATCGACAGAACCGTACTAGAAACTATCGAGGGTCTAGATAAAACATACGGTATCGGCGAGGGTGATCCGAAAGCATTCAAGGTTGATCCCGAAGGTGCTGCTAATAATAGACGACCACTTACGTTTAACAACGGTATTAAGGTCTCTAATCCAAACGGAACAGGAACAGATGTCGGTAAACTCGTAACTGACGTAACAGTTCGTTGGAAGAATAAGCAGGGTATAGATAAAACCCTCTATCTAAGTCTAAAATTCGAAAGCACCGTCACATTCTTCAATGTTGGTATTAAAACTATCCTCACAAAGAGCGAGATTCAGTCAGGAAATATCACAAACAAGGATGGACTTGCGTTACTCGATCTATTCAAGATTGATCCTGAAAAGTTTTGCCAAATTTTCAATGGTGAATTGAAACAGGGAGTAAAGGAAGTCGTAACTCCAAAGGCAGGATTAAAGACTTTACTTGAAACTGGTATCGGACATAACTATCACGTTATCCACAAAATGCCAGGAAAGATTAAATCATATAAAGTTGATGAAACATATATGCGAAATGCCGCCAGACCAACTTCGCAAGAAATTTTTTATGGTGGTAAAGGTGGCAATGGAAAACGAATAGATATAGTCGTAAAGAGCGCCACTTACGAATTTAAATTAAACATTAGAGATACTCAAGGGACCGATGGTTACCCGACTCGTATGATGTGTGATTTTAAATACGCTCATTAACCACTTCCTATTATAAATAATCGTATGACATACGATGCTATATTCAAATTAATTGGGGACGTGGGATTTCCTATCGCGGGTGCATTACTTGCGGGCGTCTTCGTATACTTTGTTATCAACTACATTCTTGAGAGCGTTGTTAAGGCAATCAAGGGAATGCAGGGTATTATCATGGGGTTAGACAACCGAGTGAAAACAATGAACCATGATATTATTCGCGTTGATGCTGTTGTTAGTTCTGCATTGGGATTGAAACCTGATCTAGATAGAATTGCACGAGCAGACGGGAAGAACGACGCAAGGAGGGATTGATGGATCCCAATCTTGTAGCAGAACTAGTTAAACAATATGGATTCCCTATCGTCGCCGCTGTCGGTATGGGTTACTTTGTTTGGTTCATCTATAAATTTGTTACTGATAAATTGATGCCGTTGATTGGTGAGACGAATGTAATTCTTATCGCACTAATTGACCGCATTCGTATGCTTGACAACGATTTAATTAGATTAAACCAGAAGGTGAGCGTAGTACTACAAATCAAAGAGGATCATAGCGATGACATTAAACCTAAAGATTGAGATCCTCAAAGTATTTACATTTGATTTAAATTTTTCTTCTGATAACAAAAACAAAAAGGAAGAGAAAGATGCTAAAACGAGCGACGATGCTCCTGGCACTACTAAGTCTAAGTAGTCCAGTATACGCAGATCCTATAGTACAGAGTTTTAAGTCACCTTCCTTTAACGGGTATGGGTGGTCTTCGCACGTTCAGTCAATTGACTCTCAAGAACGTTCCCGCGAACAAGCAATTAAAGATGCGGAAGCAGCAAAAGCAGCACTAGCAAAAGCAGAGGCATCCAATACACCTCTTGCTAAGTTTATGGCGCTGTTCACTTCACAAGTTTATGCGCAACTTGCCACCCAACTTTCGAATAATCTGTTTGCCGAGGGTGGGACTGCATCTGCGGGAACATTCAATCTCGACGGTAATTCGGTAAGTTACGTCAAGACTGGAACAGAAGTTAAACTAACGGTAGTTGATAAGAATGGTAACACCACTGTTGTTACTGTTCCTATTGCTACATTCGCATTCTAAGGAGAGATCATGAAAAGATTACTTCTTCTTCCGCTTCTCCTTGCAACAACAGGATGCGTTGGTGCACTCCATCCAATGGCAAATCAATCATATCTGTTTAGAGAAGATGCTGAAGTAAAACGTTTTGCTAATCCAAAACTATTCAAGAATCTTCCAGAATTAGATGGGCAACCAATTCCTATTGCGCTTTACTCGTTTACCGATAGAACTGGTCAACGTAAACCATCGTCAACTCTTGCAAGTTTCTCAACTGCTGTAACGCAGGGTGCAGATGCGTATCTAATTAAAACCCTTCAAGATACAGGCGATGGTAAATGGTTTACTCCAGTCGAACGTGTCGGTATTGATTCCCTGATTAAAGAACGTCAACTTGTTCGTCAAATGCGCGAACAAGTGTCAGGAGAAAATGCTGAACCTCTGCCTCCATTGAAAGTAGCAGGTATCATTCTTGAGGGTGGTATCATTGACTATAACTCAAACATCAAAACTGGTGGTACTGGTGCTCGCTTCCTTGGCATCGGACCATACCAGCAATATACTCAAGATCAAGTTACAATAAGCATTCGTCTAGTTTCTGTTCAGACTGGCGAAGTCCTCAATTCAGTAACAGTAGAAAAGACTGTTCTTTCTACATCTGAGGGGGTTACTGCTTTAAAGCGTTTGAATTTGATGGACAACAAACAAGTAATGAAGCAGGTAGTTATGCGATCCGTTCTGCCATAGAAACGGCCGTTGTTGAGTTGATCAAGGATGGTGAGAAGAAAAATCTATGGAGATTTAAACAAAAGGATACAGAGAAATGAAGAGACTAGCACTAGGTCTGCTGTTTGTTTCGACTTCTGCTTTTGCTCAGACAGTTCTGCCAACAGCACCAGTTCCACCTACTATTGTAACAACTTCGCCAAACGAAACTGATGCGAATGCTGTTGCAACTACAAATAAGGTATATATCGATCAGCAAGGAGGCAATGTAGATGTTAACATTGTTCAAACTGGTACTGCCAATATTATTGGTTCTGCTATCGATCCTATCTATCTACGTGGTGACAACCAAAGCGTTATCGCGATTCAAACAGGAAATGGAAACCAACTTTATATGGGTGTCGTTTCCGACACAGGAGGAACGGGCATCGCGACAGTAACCGTTCGTCAAATCGGCGATCTGAATACAGCAGATATCCGTTGCGGAACACTACAAACAGATTCGTCATGTAATCAACTTGATATGAACGCAAAATTCACAGGCAACAATAACTCGTTTATTTTCCATGGTTCGGGTGCTAATATCCGTAACTCGATGGACTTTAGCGGTAACAACAACACAATCAATATGGATGCACTATCACCAAATGCGTCACAAACTCTTCTGGTGACAGGTAACTATAATGACTTTGATGTTACGCAAACAGGTACTGGCGGGACATTCGGTCACTCGCTATATGTTAATCTAACAGGATCACTTAACACTGTAACAACTCAACAATATGGTGTTTCTGAAACCGTGATTAACATTAACAGCGTTGGATCAAACGGTGTCTTTAATATCAAGACTGGTCACTAATTTACTTTTGATATTTCTGTTATCGACTCCTGCGATGGCATCAATCGGGTCGATAACAGAATTCAAAGGTGGTGGTGCTATTAAGCGTGGCGCCAAGACTGCACCAGCATCTAAGGGTGCTGGCGTGGAGAAGATGGATACAATTTCAACAAATAGTCAAGGCAGATTTAGGATATTATTCAATGATTCGACTACAGTCAATATTACAGAAAACTCTCGACTTCTTGTCGATGACTTTGTCTATGATGGCGGAGGGAAGGCGAAAGGCAAACTCGGGTTACGAGTCGCACTCGGCACTGTCAGATACGCATCGGGTTCAATCGCGCACGGAAACCCAAAAGGTGTAAACATTCGCACACCAACTGCCACTATCGCAGTTCGTGGAACAGACTTCGTTATGTCGGTTGATGAGGCAGGTCGTTCAACTGTAGTTCTCGTCCCAGAATGTTATAACGAATTAGATATTACGAAACAAACTGCAGAATGTCCAAATGGAATTATTGACGTTATTACTGCAGCAGGTGTAGTAACACTCAGTCAACCATTCCAAGCAACAGTTGTAGAAAACTCCTATGCCCCTCCATCTCCTGCAGTAACTATTAATCCTTTACTTAAAACTCTAGACAACAATGTTCAAATTGTTCCTCTAGAAACCGATGATGGGCAAAGTCTTCTTACTCTTGCCAGAGAAACTCTTAAAAAGTTTACAAACCCTGCAAAAGCAGCAGCAGACGACAATAAAGATCCTTCTGCTGGAACCAGCGATAATGTCGAGCAGGTTACAGTTGCCATGTTACGCCCAGCAACACCACAAGAACTGTTAGATGTTTATGCTGAATATAATGAAGGTACTAAACCAGCAGAAACAGTTTATACCAATGTTTCGCCGACTTTCAAAAAGAACGTTCAGGTCGGATGGGTCTATACTCGTTTATCGGATGATAAACAACAGGCAGTTACTATCTGGTTGGAAAAATCTTCAGAGGCACAAGTAGTATCAGTGCAAAATGGTCTGGTTGATGTCTATAACTTTATGGATGATAAATGGACAACATCTGGAACAGGTAGACCTCAAGGTAATATTACAGTTATGCAGCAAACAGGTCAAAAATGAAAAAACTAATCGCCTCGTTTCTACTATTCTTTTCGATCCCAGCGTTTGCGCAAGTAACAAACTACGGTTTCGAGAATGGAGACTATTCTGGATGGACGGTAAGTAACGGAAACACAACTCTCAAAACATCTTGGGGTGCTGATGGACAAGGTGTTCAAGTAACAACTGGTACTACAAATTTCTGTCCAGGTGGTGGTAAGTGTTGGACGGTTACACCATACGGATCATACATGGTTTCGTTGCAAGCAGGTGGTGGGTCTCCGCAATTCAATACTGCTATGACTAATCTTGGACTTCAAAGTTCTACGATTACATCAATTAGAAATACCATCTATTCTAATGGTAACATGTATCCGACTAATGCTACATCTATTAGTAGAACAGTGTTCTTACAGGCAGGCGTAACATACACATATGCTTGGCAGTATCTTTCAACTGACTATGTTCCATATAATGATGGATCGTTGATTACTGTAACTGGTGGTCCAGGAACTGCAACTATCAATGGACAGACGCAAGACTATGCGCTTCTGGGATTCACCAATCCTGGAACTGGTAACTACTCAACCAACTCGTATGGTGCCACTGGTTGGCAAGTTGCAGTATTTACTGTTCCCACTGATGGTAACTATCTTCTAGGATTTGCTTCGTTCAATCTCGGTGATACTGCATTGTCGCCAATTCTATTCATCGACCAGATGCAGGGAACAACCTTGTTGAATGGAACAGCGTTTACACCTGTCGCACCTAATGCTGGTTCTTCTGCACCACCAGCACCTGCTCCTACACCGCCAGAACCAACTTATCCTGCTGCGGCGATTAGTGCCAACCAGTCTCTGAAAATTAATCAGACAAATGCTGTTACTAAAAATTCAATCTACATTAATGCTAATGGATCCAATAATTCTGTTTACATTGAGCAGTTTTCTAACCAAAATCAAATCCGTGGCGTAAACGGTGCACAAGCAATGACCATCAATGGTAGTGGTAATAACATCACTATCAATCAAGGAACAACTTCTACTGCGATTGGTAAGAACTTAGCAGAAGTTTCAGTATCAGGCAATAATAATATCGTATCATTGACACAGCAGCACGCAAGCAAGTATGCTGAGATTATCACAAATGGTCTTGGTAATCAAATTAATGCGCAACAAAAAGATGCTACAGGAAAATCGTTGTTTATCAATGCGTTAGGAAACTCTAATAATATCAGCACCTTACAAGAAGGCCTTGGTAATCACTTTTTAGAAATAACTGCACCATACGGTGGAGTGACTGCTACAGTAACACAACTAGGTTCTTCTGCAAAGCAATTCCAACTTATACTAAATAATCCAGGAATTGGAGTAACAGTGTCACAGAATAACTTGACTGCTGCCGATTCCGCGAAAATGGAAATAACATGCACGACTGGACCATGTAATGGATACGCTTATACAAAGAACTAAGAAAGTTTTACTCTCGCCTTGGTTGGCGCTATTTACTTTTGGTATTTTGCTTGTAGTAAAACTATCTGATCCATATATGGTCGAATCGACAAGGCTCAAGTTCTATGATTACTTGATGCTCGGTGAACAAAAACAATCTGAACAAATTGTAGTTGCTAACATCGGGGAGAAAGCAATTGAAAAATATGGACAGTGGCCTTTCCCTCGCGAAGTCCACGCTAAAATTATTGGCGACCTTTATGGCAGAGGGGCTAGTCTTGTTGGTAGCACTATACTTATGCCTGAGTCTGATCGGATGGGGACTGACGGAGTTCTTGCGACTGCTCTAACGCAGTATCCAGTAGTCCTGAGTCAGACAACAACTGATTCATGTAAGGGAGTCCAGAATATTGCTCGGACTGGCGTTGCTGTCGTCGGCGACGGACAACCGACTGAATTTCTTCCTCAATACCCATGCGTTCTAAGTAATATTCCAACTCTGCAAGAAGCAGCTGTCGGTGTAGGAATAACGTCGACACTGCCCGAGACTGATGGGGTTGTAAGGCGAGTTCCTCTTCTATCTCAATCAAAAGGCGAATATTATCCTGCATTTGGGATAGAGATGCTGCGTGTAGCTGCAGGAGACTCTTCGTATCAAGCGAAGATAAATCAGACGGGTGTTGAAGCATTACGAGTTCCTCAATTTGACACAATTAAAACCGATGAATACGGTCGAGTTTTCATTAATCCAAATTATAAATTCAAGTCATACGAAATCGGCGAGCAGCTTCCTGATCTTTCTGGGAAGATAGTAATACTTGGCGTAACTGCTGCTGGGGTAGCGAATCCTGTAGCGACTCCATCAGGTGCGCAACATCCCCACGTCCTTCAGGCGAGTATACTTGAAACTCTGATAAATGGTGACTCAGTTTCGATTCCGAACTGGTCTCCACTTGCTGATCTTGGCGCATTTTTGGTTCTTGCTCTTGCACTGATTATTCTCTCTAGATTTCGCTTCTCTATAATTTATATTGGAATTTTACTCGGCGGATATTTTTATTTACCAGTATATCTATTCGCACACAAAGGTATCTTGCTTGACGTAACATTCAATATCTTTGCTATCGCGTTGATTTATATCCATATCTACACCGCGAAGTATATTTCTGAATACTTGCAGAAACAGCAAATCAAGAAACAATTCGGAACATATCTGTCGCCAGCAATGGTCGAGAAACTACAGAAGAATCCAGAATTGCTTGCGCTTGGCGGTGAGTCTCGCGAACTGTCAATTATGTTTACGGATGTTCGTGGATTTACAACAATCTCTGAACACTATGGTAAAGACGTTCAGGGTCTCACCAAGATCATGAACCGTTATATGACTGCAATGACTGGTAAGATCATTGAGAATGAAGGTACGTTAGATAAGTATATTGGTGATGCTCAGATGGCATTCTGGAATGCACCGCTAGACGATCCGCATCATGCCAGACACGCAGTTGAAACAGCATTTGAAATGCTGAAAGACTTGGAGAAATTTAATGCAGAAATTGAAAAAGAAGGTGTTCCTGCCTTTGGTATGGGTCTTGGCATTAATACTGACACCGTTGTGGTTGGTAATATGGGTAGCACTCAGCGTTTTGACTATACCTGTCTTGGCGATGGCGTCAATCTGGCGTCGAGACTTGAAGGACAATCAAAACCTTATGGCGTCAAAATCGTCATTGGACCCAAGACTGCTGACCAGGTTTCCAATTCATACCAAGTGGTAGAACTTGACCTGATCGCAGTTAAAGGTAAAACTGAACCTGCTAAGATCTATACCGTTCTAGAACAGTTTGATATTCCTGGCGAACTACAACACGAGAAGTTCCTGACTCTGTATCGTCAGGGTAATTGGGAAGTTGCCAAAAAATATGCCAGCGACTTAAAGCAGTGCTGGCATGGAGAGTTAAACAATTACTACGATATGATGATCGAGCGCATGGAAGGCGAACCTCCTGCTAACTTTGATGGGGTTTATAGAGCAACGTCGAAGTAAGCAGAACCGTGTTCGGATTCTTGAAGTCAAAATAGACAGTATCTGACTTCGGTTCTTCCTTCAGCGAATAAAGTTCGCTCTCGACTCGATCAAAATGCGTGTCGTATTCCTGCTGGTGAATTGATGTGCTCATTGGGCATTTTCCTTTTCTTGCCATTCTTTAAGTTGTTCCATACTACGGATAGTCGTAGCAGTTGATGGTTTATATTCATCAAATGAAAGACTACTAAACAGTCGGCGAAACTTAGCAAGCAAAATTTCATCGCTCACTCGAATCTGACTCATCTTGATCCAACCCTCTAGGATATCTAGTGCTTCTTCGAGGATTTCGTGATCGTCAAATTCATCAAGACCGACTTCAACTTCTGTGGTAACGTATGCCATTATGCTGCAATCCTTTGCTTATATTCAAGACGACCTTCAAGATATTCCTCGAAGGATTTATAAGTGGGAACACCGTTCGCTGATAGTTCGAAATTCAACTCAAGAAAATCCTGGTGTTCATACTGCCAACCATTCCATGCAACGCCGAGAAGTTCTAGCAGTTCTTCTTCGCGCTTGGTAATATCAATAACCATCTCAATCTCCATAACAATATAATCACTATACCCTATTTCTGAGAAAAAGTAAAGCCCCTTTTTTATTTCCTTATGATATATTTTAAAAGTGGTTCGTCGCGCTTGACTCGTCCTTTTCTGATTTCGTACTCTAAACGGTTTTCTACCGTTTCGGTTCCGTCTAGGTGTTCTATCGTGATGGTCGTGTCGTGTGCTCGCTGAAGCCAATAAACCTCGTCTTCTTTCTTTTGATGATTAAATTGAAGTCGTTGAAAATTTCCTCGCTTGCTGATTTCCGCTTTGATGCGGTTGTACTCGTCGTGAAGTTCGAAAATTTCGGCGGTTTCTAGTTCTTGAAATAAATGATAAAGATCGGTCATAACATTCTCCTATTATTCCATTATGCCTGATTTTATCGAAAATGTCAAGCCCCTAAATTATGGCTTGACATTTTTTGCTCGATAGGGTATAAGGGTATGTTGATCAAGGAGAAATAATATGTCGATGCACCTTATGTCCCATGCCTTTACTACCACCAATACTCGCAAGCGCAAGACTCCGAACAAGGGTGTAACTG
The DNA here is from genome assembly GCA_009919265.1 of Bacteroidota bacterium. Taxonomy (GTDB): domain Bacteria; phylum Bacteroidota; class Ignavibacteria; order Kapaibacteriales; family UBA961; genus UBA961. The sequence goes on from RGCF01000015.1 coordinate 23,080, forward strand.
CCAAGTATGCACAAGATTGGGTTGATTACAACAAGCAGATGAAGCGTATTGGCGCAAAGACTAAGACTTTCGACGAGTATGTTGCATATCGCCAAGGCAAGGCGCACAGTAAACTAAAAGGTGGGGTAAAAAATCCCATGTATGCTACGACTCTCCGACGTGAGACACCTAAGTATGAGAGTGGTGATGGTGTTGGTGTTACGTTTGCGAAGAAAGAAAACGTTTACACTGGTACTCTTATCAAGGGTATCGCAACTATGCATAAGTCGAATGCTGTCCCCATCATCAGCGAAGAACAAGCACATGAAGTAGCGAGGATGCGTCGTGGTTAATTTTAATGTTGTTTTAAAGTGGATGGAATACATCCGAAACAATCCAGAGAATGCTTATCGTTTCTCCGAGAACTTCTGGGATAGTCAGATCCAGAGTAAGAAGTGGTTGCTAGATCATATTACTTACAAGGATCAAACAATCTGTATCTTTGGTGGATGGTATGGTATTCTTGCACAGTTTATTGCAAACAAGAATCCGTATGCGTACATCATGAATACGGATATTGACGAATCATGCGAGAAGATATTCTATCAGATCGATCCTGGTGGGAATCAAATCTTTCATAAAACATGGAATATGGAACACGGTATCCCGAATTCGCTATGCCCAGATCTAGTTATTAATACCAGCACTGAGCATGTAACACAAGAAGTATATGATGCATGGTGGAACTCTATTCCAACGGGAACTAAATATATCGTCCAGGGAAACAATTTGGTGAACCCTGAACATGTAAGACTCGCGGATAATCTAGAACATTTTCTGGAACTCAATCATATTGAGTCGCCTGATTATGCTGGTATTTTGAAGTGCGGTCATTTTTATAGGTTTATGGCAGTCGGTATTAAATGACGGATTACAGTGATTCGGCGCAAGAAACAAAAAGAAAACTTGATGTAATAAGTCCTTCCTTTTGTTTGGCGAAATGGAACATGGTCAGTTTACACTTGACCAATGGTAAGACGCACAGTTGTTACCATCCCCCGACTCATGATATTCCAACTGAAGGTCTTGCTGATAATCCAGGACTATTGCATAATACTCCCCAGAAAATCGAAGAGCGTGCGATGATGCGAAAGGGTGAACGACCGAAGGGTTGTTCATATTGTTGGCGTATCGAAGATGCAGGACACACGAGCGATAGGCACTATCGTAGCAGTGAATGGTGGAATTCTCCTGACTTTGAGAAAATTGCCTTCAACACAGATATGGATACTTCAATAACTCCTGCGTATGTTGAGGTTAATTTTAATCAGGCATGTAATTTCAAATGCGTGTATTGCAGTCCACACTTGAGCACCACTTGGCAAGAAGAAGCAGAAAAGTATGGTGCATATATTCTAAAAGATGCAGCGCATAATCATCTAGGGGCATTAACTGAATATGGTCTGATGCCGAAGAAAATGTCACAAAAGGAAAATCCATATCTAGAAGCATTCTGGAAATGGTGGCCTGATCTGTATAAAAATCTTAAAATTTTCCGCATGACTGGCGGCGAACCGTTAATGGATCAAAATACATTTAAAGTTTTGGATTATGCTTATGCTAATCCTAATGCAGATCTAGAATTAAGCATAACAAGCAATCTTTGTCCGCCAAAGCAAGAATTGTTTGATAAACTGATTACTTCGATTAAAAAATTGGAAGAAATTCAAATTTGGGAAGACCCAGATAAGTTTAATCCTAATAGCGGAAATTATTCTTATGTGGCACCTGCGATAAAACACTTCTCGTTGTTTGTTAGTTGTGATAGTTATGGCAAACAAGCAGAATATATAAGAACAGGGATGGATTTTGAGAAACTCGATCGAAACGTCAGAGAATTCTTAAAAAAGACCGACGGTACTAATATTACGTTTATTAATACCTTTAATATACTCAGTGTCCCTAAATTAAAACAATTCCTCCAATGGATTTTAGATCTTAGAAGAGAATTTGGTTCCGAGTTGCAGGAACAGAAAATTATTACTGTCGAAGGTCACCCTTCTGTAATTCGAAAGAAAAGACAACGTATATGGTTTGACATTCCCATTCTACATACTCCATCTTGGTTGAGCATTAAGATGCTTGCGGGAACAGAGATGGAAGCAGTCATGGAAGAATGTCTGGAGTTTATGCGCGAAAATCTGGATACTTCTGATAATGTTTGGCCTGCTGCACTTTGTTTCGAAGGATTTAGGCAATATGAAATCGATAAAGTTCAGCGTGACCTAGATATAATGAGATCGGGTAAGGCAAAGAACGAACTTGATATTGATATGGTAAGATTCTACCAGTATGTCGACGAACTAGATCGAAGACGTGGCACTAACTTTAAAGAAACTTTTCCGGAATTAATTAATTTTTACGAGAGATGTAAATGTTCGAGTTAAACAGAATTGGTCTTGTCCATATAGAACTTACGAACAAATGCAATGCTGCATGTCCTTCTTGCGCAAGAAATGTTTTTGGTAAAACAATTCCTTGGTTGGTTCCGCGAGAATTATATCTTGAAGACATTAAACGAATATTTACTGACAGTTCTTTCAATAAATCATACCCAACAAGAGTAAAATATTGCGGGAATTACGGCGATCCTTGTGTGTCAAGAGATATAATAGAAATCGTGCAGTGGTTTAAACAAACTGACAAACTTAATATGCGCGAACAAATAATCAATACTAATGGCGGAATGAAGAATCGAGAATTCTGGAAAAATCTCGCGTTAGAATTTAAAAAAGAAGATAATTGCGGGTATGTGACATTTTCTATTGATGGTCTTGAAGATACTAATCATCTGTATCGAAAAAATGTTAAGTGGGAAAAAGTTTGGGAAAACTTAAACACGTTTGTTGAAAATGGTGGAAATGCTACTTGGGAATTTTTGGTGTTTGGGCATAATAAGCATCAAGTAGAAGAAGCACGAAAAATAGCAGAATCGCTGGGTGTTCATTTTGATCCAAAAAGACCACTTGGATTTGATACATCAGGTCAATTAAATTCTATTGCTTCGATTCCAACTTATGATAGGCATGGAAGATATGAATATAGTTTGGTTTCAGAAAATTCTGAAATCAATGGTGTTTATATAGACGAATCACGAATTGGTGAGAGGCACACACCTCCAGATAAACCATATAAACGAGAATTTTTAGCAACTGACGCTGAAAAAGAATATGCGAAAAATACAACAATAAATTGCAAGTCAATTTGTGGCACTTATGAAAAAAGTCATAATTTTTATTTGACTTCTTCGGGTCATATTTTACCTTGTTGTTTCATGCATGGTTCGTTAGAATCTTCCGCATATAATTATTCTTCGCATCAGTTACAAAATGCTGTAAATCTCGAAGATTTTAATACAGCAACAAAATCAGTAGATGAAATTCTTACCAGCGATCAAATGTTTGATACATTCTTTAAAAATATGAATTCAAAAACATTAGAGGATGGTAAATTATTATTTTGTGCAGATCATTGCGGCGAAGGCGTTCCGATGGATTTGTTGTATAAAGAAAGAGACATTAATGAGTGATAGGTATCTTGATAGAGTTCGCAACGTTCGTGATACTCTAAATTCAGTGGGTCATGGGTTCTGTCTGCAGAAATGGAGGCATGAAACTTTATATTTGCACATGGGAGATAATCACAGTTGCTATCACCCTCGTCCGCAACGTATTCCTCTTGATGAAATCACAGAGAATCCTTCGGCGCTTCACAACACAAAGTGGAAAAAACAGCAACGCAAGATTATGCTTGAAGGTGGTCGCCCAGAAGAATGTTATTATTGTTGGAACGTAGAGAACCTTCCTGGCGAACACTTCAGCGATCGAATGTTCCACAATGCCAGCACTTGGATTGACGCAAAGGCAGAAACCGAGATGGTAAGAAACCTTCCTTGGGATCAGGATTATAATCCATATTTCTTGGAAGTAAGTTTTGGTAATGGATGTAATTTCAAGTGTGGTTATTGCTGCCCACAAGCATCTTCTCTGTGGGAACAAGAAATACGCGAGCATGGTAACTATGATATTAGTTATAATCAATACGGTATTGATTATTTGAAGAATACTAAGGTATATCGCGACGATGAACAGAATCCATATGTTGATGCATTTTGGAAATGGTGGCCTGATCTGAAGAAAGATCTTCGCGTCCTCCGATTGACAGGCGGTGAGGCGATGATCAACCCCAACACCATGAAACTAATGAAGATGCTGGAAGAAGGCGATGATACGCAGCACCTAGAATTGAATCTCAACAGCAATATGGGGGTAGCAAATAGTCGCGTAATTCGTATGGCGGAATCTGTAAGAAATCTACTAGATAAAAAGAAGATCAAAGACTTCAAACTTTACACTTCGCTTGAAGCGTGGGGTCCGCAAGCAGAATATATGCGCCGTGGATTAAATCAAGATTTGTGGTTGCAAAATGTTGAAACATACCTAGAAATGGTTCCCGATGCAGCAATTAGTATTATGTGCACATATAATATTCTATGCGTTGCATCATTTCGTCCGTTCCTGGAAAAGATTCTTGAATTGCGTAAGAAATGGAATACAAATCCATGGCAAAATAGAATTATGTTTGACACACCGTATCTCAAGGAACCTCCACATTGGATGATCAATCTTCTACCGAAAGAAGAATTTGGTAAGTATATTGATTCGGATTTGTTATTCATTCAAGATAATTTGATAACAGATGGTCTTGTCCATGGATTCCAGGAACAAGAATATGAAAAGATGAAACGTGTTCGCAACTATTTCTATCAAGGTGGTGCAAGGATTAGCGATGAATTGATTTTAAATGGTCGCAAAGACTTTTATAAATTCTTTACGGAATACGATAACCGTTCAGTTGGACTAGGATTACTAGAACTGTTCCCGCAATACAAAGATTTTTATTATATGTGTAAGGAATTAAATAATGGTTGAACCGTTATACGCATCGCATCTTGAATTGTCAGGCATGCACTTAGAATTGACAACTAGATGTAATGCAGCATGTCCAATGTGCCCAAGATATATTAACAGTGGCGATTCAGTCAATCCAAGTTTACCTATGACTGAAATAACACTCGAGCAATTTAAATCTTGGTTCTCGCCTGAATTTCTTTCGCAAATGCGTAGAATTTATGCGTGCGGCAATTATGGAGATCCGATTGCAGCAAAAGATACGTTGGATATTTACAAGTATATTAGATCTTGTAATGACAAAGTTGGATTGGTGTTACATACAAATGGTAGTGGTAGATCTAAATCTTGGTGGGAAGAACTGGCGAAAGTTATAAATGGCGGACCTAATGGGCACAGAGATGATTATGTAATTTTTTCTGTAGATGGATTGGGAGATACAAATCATCTCTATCGAAGAAATACAAATTTCGATAAGATCTATGAAAATATGAAAGCATTTACTGCGGCCGGAGGTAAGGCACGTTGGGATTACATTGTATTTGAGCATAATGAGCATCAAGTAGAAGAAGCACGGAAGATTGCTGACGAACTTGGATTTACCTTCTTTAATGTTAAAAAAACAACCAGATGGAGTTCATATAAAGACGGTCTAGGGTATTATGATGTGTATAAGGATGGAGAAAAGACTCATACTTTGCGTCAACCAAAGAACCCAAAATATCAACATGAAAATTCAACAGAATTTAAACGAGCGCAGCAACTAATACCGCAATTCGTTACAAATGATGAATTTGCTCGCCTGATGCCTGGAAAGGGCGCAACTTCTGATATTAGAGTTTTTGATCCAGATAGTTCTGACTATATTTCAGTAAAACATAACTCTCTTGGAATTATTTGTAGGGCGAGAAAATCCAAATACCAATCATTAAATGAAATTTTTGTTGACGGTGATGGAAATGTCTATCCGTGTTGCTTCTTGGGTGGAGAACGTTGGAGAGCAAATTCTGAAACCTGGAATCCAAATGATGCATCAGTAAAAATGATAGAATTGAATGGCGGTAATGAATCTATTTCGTTGAAAAAACATACTATAGAAGAAATTATTGCTTCTCCATTATACCAACGTTATCTTCCTTTGAGTTTCCAGAGAGACCATCAGATGCGAAGTTACCAATGCAGCGCATGCTGCGGTGAAGAATATAATAACCTCGATCAAGGAGAACTTGGTACCTCATCAAGATCCATTCTAAAACAAAAAGAACGAGAACAGGAAAAAAATTCTAATGGATGATAAAATTTGCGCATATCCTTGGGTTCTTGTTAGCGTAGGATCTATTGGTAATCTTCGACCTTGCTGTAATGCTATCAATGCAGACATAGAAGAAATTCCAGGGAAAGTTGCAAAAATTGCAGAGAAAGAAAATTATTCTATTGATAGTTTGTTGGGAAACTACACCCATGAAGAATTAAGAAAATCTATGCTCAACAATGAAGAACACCCAATGTGTTCTCGCTGTTGGAAGATGGAAAGTGCTGGCATTCAAAGTTTTCGTCATCATGTTAACAGACATCATCCCGAAGCATTAAAAATGATTCGAGAACAAAGATCGGAAAAACCTCTTAGGGTGGAACGAATTGAATTTGATCTTGGTAGAAAATGTAATCTTAGATGTAGAATGTGTTCTCCGTGGAGCAGCAGTCTAATCAGTAAAGAACTGACTGCGCATCCAGAGTCAAAGGAATATTATGGAGATTTTAATGAATTTGATGATTGGGTAAATTTTGTTGACATTAAAGAAATTATAAAACCACATATAGATACTATTAGAGAAATCTATTTAATCGGAGGGGAACCTCTGATCATCGATGCACACGAAAAACTATTGGATTATCTGGTAGAATCTGGCGCTTCATCTAAAATCCTTTTGGTGTATAACACCAACGGTATAACATTAAAACCAAAATTCATAGAACAGTGGAGTAAATTCAGAACTGTTCAAATGAATGTTAGTATTGATGGTATTGGAAAATATTACGATTATATAAGAAATCCTGCTAAATGGGAAACAATCGAGAAAAATATTGACAACCTGTTGGAACAGATAAAAGATTATCCTAATATTCTGTGCGGAGTTAGTACTACATTACAGAATCTTACCGTTCCTTGTATTTTTGATTTAATATTATGGTGCGATCGTAAAAACCTTAAAGTTAATGTTTTACCAGTAAATCATCCAACATTTTTACAACCTGATGTTATGCCAGAAGGGAAATATGATCAATTCATCGAAGAAATGAAATCTAATTTACATCATTTTAATTTAAATGATCGAACAGCAAAAGAAGTTGTGATGTATCTTGAGGGAAATAGAAAAAACCTTGGAAACATAGAATTACAAAAAACATTTGTAAAGAAGCAAAAACTATTGGATTCGATTAGAAACCAAGATCTGTTTTCTATACATCCTTGGGTTAAAGATATTGTATGAAACTAACCTGTTTGACCGCAAAATATGGAATGGCAACTGAAGTTTCAGGTCACGCTAAGACATGTTGTCTTGCGAATCAACAATTTGTAGATTCATCTGGAAATCCGATGACATTTGATGCGCACGGTCCAGAGGAAATATGGAAAAGCGATCATAGAAGAAAAATTCTATCGGATTTAGAAAACGGTATACAGCATCCAAATTGCACTGTTTGTTGGCAAGAAGAAGCTGTAGGAAGACCAAGTAAACGTTTGCGAGAAACTGAATACTGGGAAAAGTATGAAACGCAAATAACAGATATAACTGGACCCGAAACTCCATTTTATCTTGATCTTAAACTGGGTAATACTTGTAATCTTAGATGTAGGACATGCAATTCCGTCAACAGCAGTTCTTGGATGACTGAAGAATATGAAGTTGAACATGCAAACACCAACTTAACAAAAAAACAATTTCTTTCTAGATTTGATATAATAAAGAATAGTTACTCTGAAGAAAACGAAGAACTTTGGGAAACCTTAGAGGAATGGATTCCAAAATCAAAAAAGATAGATTTCTATGGTGGCGAACCATTTTTGATTGAGAAACCATGGAAATTATTACATAAATGCGTGGAAACTGGTGTAAGCAAAGAGCAATCTTTGCATTGCAATACAAATACGACAATCATTCCATCCAAAGAACAAGAACAAGTAATTGTAAACTTTAAGGAAGTTGATCTTTCTCTAAGTATTGATGGAATCGGATCTGCTTTTGAATATATGCGATATCCTGCAAAATGGAATGAAGTATTATCAAATATTGATTATTTCTTTGATCTAAAACGTAAACACGATAATATTAATATTACTTTTTGTTACACAATAAGCATTATGAATATTCACCATATCGTAGAATTTGATGAATTTGTTAGATCGCGTTATGGAGAAGATGTTTCTATTTGGTATAATATGTTGTTTTGGCCAATTAAGCAGAAAATAACAAATATACCAGAACCTCTGAAAGTTTTACTTGCAAATAAAATAACAGAGTATATCTCTAAACAATCAAAAGGTAATACTTACCTATATGATAATTTGCGTTCAGTCGTTGGATTACTTTATATCGAAAAACCAGACGAAACAAAAATTCAGGAATTCTTTAAGTATACTGACAAATATGATGCACATAGAAATCAAAAATTTGCAAACTATTTCCCAGATTGGTTCGCTGAATTGGAACGATATAGATGAGTCTTGATATTCATGAATTGCACATAGAATTGAGCAGTCATTGTAATGCTGCATGTCCTGGTTGCACAAGAAATATATCTGGTGGAAAAACAAAAAACAATTTGGTATTGGCACAGGTATCTTTAGAACAATTTACAAATTGGTTCCCCGAAGAAATTTCGTCAAAGGTTAATACATGGGTTCTTTGCGGTACTAGTGGAGATCCTGCGACATGTAAAGATTTAATTGAAATCGTTGATTATATAAGAGAAACTTCGCCAAACTCGACCATTCATGTGAATACTAATGGTGGCGTGAGAAATGCTGACTTTTGGTACGAACTTGGTAAAAGATTCTCTAAAGACAAATTTGGGCAAATAGTGTTTAGTATTGATGGATTAGAAGATACCAATCACATATACCGCAGAAATGTCAGATGGGAAAAGTTGTGGGAAAATTTTAATTCGGCAGTCCGTTCTGGTGCTAGAATTATATGGGATTATCTGGTTTTCTCCCACAATGAACATCAAATAGACATTGCGAAAGATATTTGCGATAAATTGGGGGTACACTTAGAAATAAAAAAACCACTAGGTTTTGAAAACACAGAAAAATATCCCGTATATGACAAAGAAGGCAATTTTGAGTATTTTATACGAAAACCTTCCGAGAAATATAGTCATACATTTAATTATAATGAGGGGGAATCATTCAGCGATAAAATTGATTTAAAACAAACTGAAGAAAGATTTGAGCACGATAAAGAAGTTTTTGCTGGTAATCTACCAGAAACTCCTGAATTCAAGAAAAGATATGATACCCCAAAGGAGTATATTGATGAAATGGATTCCCGTCTAATAGAACCCAAGTGTTTTAAAGTAAACGGATCTAGGACGTTTTATGTCAATTCAACTGGAGATCTGTTTCCTTGTTGTTGGATGGATGCAGCACTCAAAAATAATTATGAGAGAATCGACCAATATCAAATAAAAAAATGGCACATGGAACAAATTAAAACTGCATGCATTAATCTAAACCAAGAAACTTTTCTGAATATAATTAATGGATCATATTATAAAAATTTGTTCCAATCTTGGCAAAAAACAACATGTTCTGATGGAAAATTATTTGTTTGCACAAGTGCCTGTGGTAAACATAATTCAATCGATCAAATATATTCGTCATAAAACCAGTGATTATATAACGACGTTTAATAAATAATATGATGGCAGAGATACTCAAATTCCCAGATAAGTTTTATCAAGGAAAGAGATTATACCGAATACCGTTGTATTCGGACATGGACATTGATATTGTTCTTTTTTGTGTAAATGCATTTGGCGAAACCGAACAACGAGCAATAATAGATGACTTGGTGAAAATGGATCCAGTAGATGTCATAAAATGTATTGACTTTGCGCTCGAATCCGAGTATATTTCTAATATGACCAAAGAACATATAACATGTATCCGTAAGTCTATCGAAGAGATCCCAATCAAATTTGAGAACTAATATATTATGAATATCTTTTACCTCGACAACAAAGTCGATACGTGTGCGCAATATCATAACGACAAACATGTCGTCAAGATGATTCTAGAATATGCACAATTACTCTCAACTGCTCATCGCGTGCTAGATGGTGTCGAATACACCGACAAGACTGCTAATGGTAGATCTATCAAGCGTTGGCGACTAGAGGATACAGCATTTGAAGCAGAACTTTACAAAGCGACGCACATCAATCACCCGAGTGCTGTATGGGTCCGTCAGTCTAACAATAATTATACTTGGCTTATGTGTCTATTCCAATCCCTACTTATGGAATATACTTATCGATATGGCAAGCACCATTCGTGCGAACGACTAGTCTATTGGTTGCGTAAACCACCAAACAATATTCCTGTCGGTTATTTTACGCAACCCACTCCTGCGATGCCTGACGAATACAAGGTTCCATGTTCCGTCCAGTCATATCGTAATTATTATGTCGGTGCAAAAAAAAGTATGGCAAAGTGGAAAAATCGTCCGATTCCAGACTGGTGGAGAGACGCAAGTTAATAAATACTTGCATGAGACAAAAAAGAACGATCCCCATTCCAATTTTAGATACCGATGTCCTCGGTAATTGAAGGCGACTCCACCTTGCGTGGCGTCGCCTTTTTCGTATCAACTCTAGATAAAAATAAGGACTGTTATGTCGAGAAGAAAACAAAATAATTTACAAATTGTCTCGAACTCTGAACCAAAGGTAACAATCGAAAAAAGTAAACTATGTAAAGTCAAATACGAAGATCTAACAACTATCCAACCAAAAACACACAACCAAAGATTATTTTTCGACCTTTATGATCAACAGTCCACCGCAATACTTTTACATGGTGTAGCAGGTACAGGTAAAACTTTCATTTCAATGTATAAGGCACTAGAGGAGGTGCTAGATCCAGAAACAGAATTTGAGCGGTTAGTTGTCGTTCGCTCAGCAGTGCCATCAAGAGATATCGGACACCTTCCAGGTGACGAGAAGGAAAAAACAGAGGTTTATACTTTACCATACGTTGAGATATGCGAAGATCTATTCAACCATATTCAACCCTTCCAGCGTCTGCAGGAACAAAAGACCGTTCATTTCCTAATCACCTCGTTCGTGCGTGGTATCACTCTTGATAATTCTATCATCATTGTCGACGAATGTCAGAATATGACTGACATGGAACTAAACTCTATCATGACAAGAATCGGTAAAAATTCCAAGATCATTTTCTGCGGAGACTTCCGTCAAACTGACCTATATAAAAAGAACGATATGTCGGGTCTGCAGAAGTTTATCGCAACTGCTGAATTAATGCCTTCGTTTAAAACAGTGGAGTTTTCTGTAAACGACATTGTAAGATCTAAACTTGTCAAAGAATATATCATGGCAAGATTAGAATACGAAGAAAGATACGTTGCATAAAAAAGGGCTTGACATTTTTGCAATTTTATAGTATATTGGAATATGATGTTTAAAACGATCTATGAATATGAAGATTTCGCCCAATCGACCACGAATGAAGATGGTAGCAGAGTTTACGTTAATGCCTCTGGTGTAGCGTATCCCTCTGCTACCACTGTTCTCTCGGTTCTCTCTCGAGATGCTATTGCAGCATGGCGTAAGCGTGTTGGTGATGAAGAAGCGAACAAGGTTTCCCGCAAGGCAACCACTCGTGGAACTAAAATTCACTCGCTGACCGAAGCATATCTTAAGAACGAAGATCTCGACGAGGCATACGTTACCACCAAGGCATCGATGCTTGATATTGAAATGTTCAAGAAATTTAAGTTCGTTCTTGATGCTATCGGTGATATTCACTGTCAGGAACTTGCACTCTACAGCGATCACCTCCGCATGGCAGGTCGCGTAGACTGTATTGCTGAGTTTGAGGGTCGTCGGGCAGTTATTGACTTTAAGACTGCCAACAAAGCAAAGAAGAAAGATCAGATCTCCTCTTACTTTATGCAAGCAGCAGCATATGCTATCATGTATGAAGAACGGACTGGAATTCCTGTTCCATGGTTGGTCATTCTTATTGCAGTCGAAGACGATAATCCCCAGGTGTTTATCGAACGTCGAGATGATTGGACGAAGGAACTTCTCCGGACTCGCGACTACTTTGAGAATGGTTACTGGTCATGAGCGAACTTTCCGAGCAAAGATTAGCAATTTGCAAGGAATGTGAGTTTTATAAAGCACGGTTGTGTATGAAGTGCGGTTGTCTGATGCCAGCAAAGACTAAACTGAATCGTGCATCCTGCCCCATAGGAAAATGGGGTGCGGTAGGAAAAAAACTTCCTTGGGAAGCATAAATCTCTTGACTTTTAAAGATCAGTATAGTATAAATAGATTATCAGTTGTTGACAGGCAACAATAAAGGCGGAAAGACGCGAGTGCAACTCTCGCCACCTCCACCATCTATAGTGCTGCTGGGTTCGACTCCCAAAGTATCTACGGGTTCGGCACTATAGTTGATGGGGGTGAACCAGGATCGATTTTCGTGTAATAGGGCGTCCGAGACTGATTGCTTGGCAAAGTTGCCACTAAACGTAAATGCAAACGATAATGACGTTGCCTTTGCAGGATATGCCCTAGCGGCATGATCCCATTGGGTTTTCTGGCGGTTTCCCTCGAAACAGAATAAACCGCCAACCGTTCTAAACTAGCGGTAGAACGAGTTGACATAGGGTTTTAGAACAATAAATAAAAATATGAATCCCGCGATGCCTTTTCTGGTGACAGCAAGCATCGCGGGTTTTTTTTGTCCATGCGTTTTTGTGGACGCAGTGTGGGGAGTCACTGTTTAATACCCTCTCAAGTTTAACAACTATTAGGAAATAAGATGACTTCCTTTAACAAGAAGTTTTTCAAGTTTCTTTCGATTTTTACAGTATTAGGTTATAGCGTATATGGAATTCAATCATATGCTGAAAATGCTATCGAAAGAGATGCAAGGGAATACTCCCTCGGCGTTGGAGAAGTAATCCAAGATATTAAAGAGGACGCAGAAAAAGAAAAAACTGCACTTCGTAAAATTAGAAATCAAAATATACACTTAGCAAATAATCGCGAATTAAAATGCCTTGCTGATAACATCTATTATGAAGCAGGGAATCAGTCCACTAAGGGCAAACTGGCAGTTGCTGCCGTAACCATTAATCGCGTAAAAAATCCACGTTTTCCCAAATCAGTTTGTTCTGTTGTCTATCAGCGAACACGTGGTACTTGCCAATTCTCATGGACCTGCATGAGAAAGTATACTCCAAACCCAGTAAGATATGCCGAGTCGAAGAAAGTTGCTGAAAAAGTATTGCTTTCTGGTGCAAACTACGGTATATTCAATAATAACGTTTTATTCTACCATGCGGATTATGTAAATCCAGGTTGGAATCTAAGACGTGTTGCTAAAATCGGTGACCATATTTTTTATGCAGGATAATACTTTTGGAAATGTTAATCATGGATGAGACTCAAATCACAAATGAGTTTTTAATTACTAAAGAGTTTAAGACAGCGACAGAATTTTCTCAGTATATTGAGAAGCGTTCTACTACAAATAATATCCCTTGTATGGATATTCTTGTTGACTATTGTGTCAAGAAGGAAATTGAAATGGAATCTGTCGCTGTCTTGCTCACCTCTTCGTTGAAAGAGAAAATTAGAGCGGAAGCAGAAGAACTTAACCTCTTGAAGAGAAAGTCTGGCAAACTGCCAATCTAATGGATGCATATGACGTATATCGTCTATACATGGCAATAAAATTGCACTTCACTACAGAATCATACGATATCTCCAAGACAAAAGGGAGAGTAAAGGATTGCAGAAATTCTTTCCTCAAGCGCAAAGATATTATGGCGTTTAGAAAACTTGGAGAGAGATACTCGCAGCGAGAGATCATAGATTTTCTTGTTGCAAACTTTACACGTGGTGACAAGTATGGTGGGGTGTATGACGCCGAAGCAGAAGAAGCGTATGAAGATTGGAAGATCCGTCAACAAAAACTCTCATACGTGTTCAAGCAAGACGTGAATAACATTTTACTACACGCAGAAAAAAACGTGGAAGATCCATTCGTTGCGAACGAGGGGAAACATCCACTGATTGTTAGACTGTATCTCGGAGGAAAAATTTCACTCGAGACAGTAATTATCCTTGACAAATTGTTCAATTTTAGGTATAGTAATGATACTATCCTTCAGTATGACTTTATGTGGAAGGATATATCCCTGCTGATCGAAAAGTATAGAATCTTTGTCAAGATCGATAAAGAAAAATACTTGCAACTATGGAATAAGGAGAAGGGCGAAGTGGTTTACTAAATGGGTAAGTCGCGCAGTAATTATTGGGACGAACCTCGCGTAAAGGAAGTCCGCAAGGGTGTTGATAAATCAAACAAGCACCGCAAAAACCTGTATAAATACTCTAGTAGTCGTGATGAAGATGACGATTACGATGATTATGATACAAATCGCAAATATTAACATACAACGCATATATAAAGGAAAAAGATATGTCTTTTAATTCACTTTCTGATCTCCGCAAGAATCGCGGAAATTTCGACTCACTCATGAAGGCAGTTGAGTCAATCGCAAATCCCTCAAACGAAAAGCGTGGCGATGATGATCGCTTCTGGAAACCGACTGTCGATAAGGCAGGTAACGGTCAGGCAGTGCTTCGTTTTCTCCCTGCTCCTGCGGGTGAAGAACTTCCTTGGGTTCGTATCTGGGATCATGGTTTCCAGGGTCCAACTGGTAAGTGGTATATCGAAAATTCGCTGACCACTCTCAACAAGCCCGACCCTGTCGCCGAACTTAACTCGGAACTGTGGAACTCTGGCATCGAAGCGAATAAGGATATCGCTCGTAAGCAGAAGCGTCGCCTTTCTTACATCTCAAACGTGCTGGTCGTTCGCGACCCTGCCAATCCTGAGAATGAAGGTAAGGTCTTCCTCTACAAGTATGGTAAGAAGATCTTTGACAAGATCAAGGACGTAATGCAACCCACGTTCGAAGATGAACAACCAGTGAATCCGTTTGACCTCTGGGAAGGTGCTAACTTCAAGTTGCGCATTCGTCAGGTTGAAGGTTATCGTAACTACGACAAGTCGGAATTTGATGGTCCGTCGCCTCTGTCGAATGATGATGCAGAACTTGAGCGTACTTGGAATAACACCCATTCGCTCGCAGCATTCCTCGACCCTGCCAACTTCAAGTCTTATGACGAACTGAAGGCAAAGTTGAATGCAGTCCTGACTGGTGGTTCACGTGTTGCAACTGCTGAGAAGGTTTCGCCTCTTGATGCAGAGGACGAACTGTTCGTTGAAACTAAGATGAAGTCGGCACCTGCTGCTCGTAAGGTTGAGGATGATACTCCACCTTGGAACGAAGACAGCGATGATGATACGATGAGTTATTTCTCAAGTCTCGCCGACGACTAAAAAAGAAAAGAGGGGATTTCGGTCCCCTCTTTTTTTATCCCCCTGCTCTTTTTTGCTGGAATCTCAACCAACTTGGTTCGTCAGTTCGGACGTTTCTTACTCCACCTGGAGCAGTAATATTTGGTCCAGAATTTCCTTGTCCGCCACCCTGATTAATTACTGTCGGAGGTGGAACATTGATTTTCATTTTTTCCTTGGTAGCAGAAGTTCCTGCTTCAATTAAGGCACCATCTACGTTTCTGCCAGTTTCAGTTTTTGCTGTTGCTTTCTTGCTGGTTTCTTTTAGATTCTCACCAGAATTATTTTGTTTTGCTGCAACCTGTCCAGTTTTTCCAGAAGAATTGACCGCAGACTTTTCTTGCTTTACTTTTTCAATTTCTGCTTTCTTCTTCGGAGCAGTAACTACGATTTCTTCCGCTTCAACTGACGGAGGGTTCTTTGTTTGTTTTGTTTTATCGACTTCTGCTTTTTTCTTCGGAGCAGTAACTACGATTTCATCCGCCTCTACTGGTGGAGGAGTTGTTACTTGTTTTGCTGGTGTTTTTGGAGTTACTTTAGCATCAGTTTTTTTCTTATCTTTTTCAACTGCTGCAGTTTTTTTCTCAACCTTTTTACTACCATCAGGATTGTGAGTTTCGACATATTGTCTTGCTCGTTCAGCAGCACCACCTCTGTTATTGGCGCCATATCCATCTGCAACATTTTTATAATATTCTGGAAGATCTTTATATTTACCTGCAGGTTTTCCATTGATGAAAAACCCGTCCAAATTATTTCCAGTTAGACCAAACTTAGCAGTCCCCTCTTCCTGTTTTTTTCTTGCTTCAACGTTGGTGGATTTAATAAATTTATCTGTACCATAAAGGATAGCACCTGTTGCTGCAACTGCACCAGCAGCACCCGCGACAACCGATCCGCTGATGCCACCAACTAGTTCGGCGGCACCACTCACTGCCCTGCTACCTAATTGTAATGCTCTTCCACCGAAACCTCTTACTGCATTTAATCCTCTGCCACCCAATTGCAGCGCTCTACTACCAAGCGATCTTGCGCCACCCAATGCTCTACTACCAAACGACCTTACGCCTCGTAGTGCTCGACCTGCACGCATTCTGAGAAGTCTACCTCTCGCGCGAAGTCTTAGACCTCTCGATGGTTTTGCTCCACCTCCGCCAGATCCTCCACCCATATCCAATAAATCTTCAATACCAAAACCGCTACCGCCGCCACCGCTGCCGCCGATTGATCCTAGTGTGTTGATTTTCTCAGAGATTTGCTTTACTTCACCTAAAATTTTTTCTAAAGTATCTGCAGTATCTTTGGTGTTTTTTTCTATAATGCCACTGGTTTCAGAAGTCTTTTGTGCTGCTTCTATCATGGCATCTTTAGAAATTCCAGCAGAATCTTCTTGCTGTTCGCTTGCGGTTTCTGTTCCGCCTTTATCTTTTTTATCTGATTTATCTTCTTTGGATTTATCAAGAAGTTCTTCAATTGTTTTCTTGAACATATCTGCAAGGGATTCAGTTTTATCTTCCCCTACAGAAGTTTCTAATTTTTGTAACTCGCGATTACGTTTCTCTTCATCGGTTGTGAATACTCTATCTGCAAAACTGCCCTCTTGCATGGCAGCTCTGGCACCCTTTTTAAATTCAGACTTGGTATCTGTCCAGAAATTTTTGATTTTACCAAGTCCAGAAGTTTTTTCTTTTGGTTTAGTCGGATCAAAATTTCCACCAGATATTTCTCGTTTCAGGCGATTTTTGAAAGTATCATGCTCGCCAGATAAAGTTATGCCTTTTGCTTTAAACAATTCTTGTTTTGCTTGATCTTGCATTCCCTGACCGATTTGTTGCAGTCTGGGATTATTGCTTTCAAGCATTTTATCTGCCATACCAACAATTTTAGCAATTGCTTTTTCGAATTCTTGAATATTTTTTGTTTGCAGTTTAGTAATTTCTGCAACCATATTTTTAACTAGATCTCGTTGATCATCATCTATTTCATTAACTAATGTCAGGGCAACACTGTCAAAATGCTTAACAAATGTTTGGATCATTGATTTTGTAGAATCAGGATTTGCAGCAGTGGCGGAACCAGGATTTACTGCAGCAGCAATCCTAGAAAGTTGATTTTCTTTTCCGATACCCTTGATAGATTGTTGTTTTTCCATTAATCCTGGTTCTCTGCTTTCTTTTTGAGATGCGTAATTAGCATCCCGATGTATACTTCCCTTTCCCACGGTATCATATTTTCTAATTCGGTTAGACTATATTTATGCTCATGCATCAAAATGAAATTTACTTTATAGAAATTCATTAGGTTATCATGAGAAAGGGTTATCCGAAAAAATTTTCTACGCCATCAATGACCACCGTGTTTTCTGCTTGGCATTTAGGGCAAGTATATTCGATATTGTGGAACATCTTTGGTGCAGTAATGAAAAATTCAACAATCTTTTCAAACTGGTCGCTGGTAAGTTTGTCAACATAATCTTCCATTTCTTCTGTTGTATAATCAGAAGAATCATGAATTTCATCCTGCGTAAAGATTTTATCTACACACGATACCACTAAATCAAATATTGGCATATCTTCATTTGCTAAAATATCTGATGTTGGATATTTCATGATAACACCAATATCATCAGTAATCATGATCTTATTGGTATGTTCGGGGGAAATGTTTAACTTTATATCATCTAGATTTAAAGTAGTGGGAGTTTTATGACCGCATTCCCCGCAAATCAGATTGAATTCGGACTCGTTACCAATCGATTGAGATCTCAATTTAATAAAAATACTTTGTAGATCAAAGAATGGTAGTTTTTCTGCCTCAATCTTTCCATTCGAACAAGAATTGATTACTTGTTGCATTGCGCGAATCATATTCTCTTTGTCACCAGACTCGGATGCCATGATCAGCAGTTTTTCTTCCTTCACCAAGAAGGGTCTCATTTCAACAGTTTCCTTGGTTGAATATACTTCAACGTCAAAAGTAGGAACTGCTATTGTAGGTAATGCCATAATTTACTCCATTAAATTAAATATCTTCAAATTGTGTTTGGTCACCAGTTGTGTCGTCGAAAGTAAGATCTTGCCCGTCGAAATCTTCACCAAAGTTTGCGGATTCGTCGTAACCAAATTCTGGGTCAATTGTAGTTGGATCTTGTCCCGTTGTGCTATATTCTGTTCCCGCAGGAGTATACGCACTAATTACCTGCCATTTCTTGTATGCAAAGGTAACAGGTAAACGAAGAACCTGATCATTAGTATTTGATACTGATACGGGAGCAACTGATCTTGGGAATGCGTCAATTATTCTCCAGTGAACAATTCTTTCATCTCTGTTATTTAATGCATACAGATCAATTGTAGAATAGTATTCTGACGGGTAGATAACATATCTCGAAACAGGATCGATCATATTACGCATCCAGTCTCCAAAGAAATCTTTAGCAGACCAAGTCGTATCAATTAGAAATGTGAAACTGATCGAGTCTCCACCAAAATCAATCACATTCGCTCTTTGTTCGTTTAGGTTATTGATTCTAAATGGTCTTGTACCAATTAACGTTCCTGGAATAAGCGCATCTTCGACAAACAGAGAAATAAGTCTTGACGTTTCACCACCCGAAACTCTGTGGGAGGACATGCAATTGGGCAGTGAAAAGACTGCTTCGAATCTATTTGATCTTGCAAAGTCTCCATTTTTACCAGAGATACCTTTTACTTGAGAAAGGAAATCTTGGAAACCGTGCGCTGCTTTAATCGCCATTAGAATTTGCTCCTAGAATCTCTGAAAACTTGCTCCTTGGTGGCACCAACGAAACTTTCGATTGGTAGGAATATTGCTGCTTGCCAGTCTTCAGGATTGATCTTCATGAATTGTGAATTTACATGATTAGACAAATAATGCTTGATGCAAGGTTTTACTTCATTAGCATTTTTCAGATTGTTTAGCAGATTATAAGACATTCTCAATTTAGTTGATTCTGAGTATGTTTTTGTTGTCTTATAATCCAGCAGTTCTCCAAGAACTTGCGCACGAATCATATATGGCAAGTAGTGTAGATTGATTCCGTAAAACCCTCCTGGTGCTGGACCGAAAGGTAGCACCAGCGGAAATGTATCGTAAAACGGAAGTTCGTTCTTTAATTTTGGATCGTAGAAATATAGATACATTGATCCGATCTCGATATTGGTTTTTAATTCACCAATATCAGACTTCATAACGCTAGTCTGAGATAACCTCGCGCCAACGAGGTTTTTCACATTGTTCATATACCAATCCATGGACTTTTGTCCATCACCTGCCTTGGCGCGAAGTCTCTGAAACGGATTTGCCAATTATCTACCTTGTCCTCTGTATGCTTTATAGTTCGCACGTTTGCGCTTGTTCATTGTGGAAAACTTAATCGAAGAAGGGTTCTTACCAATGGTTGTCTTACCCTTTTTCTGATCGGTGAAAGAAACCTTCTGTCCCTTATTAGATCCACCGCCCGATTTTGCCTTTGCCATAGAAATTCTCCTTGTTATTTATTGTTAATTCCCAACTCTTTTTCAGTCAGGATAATGAATTTCCATCCTCTATCTTCACAAAATTCAGTAGCAAATTTCCACTTTGCTTGGTTCACACCCCATTGCATTACCTCTTGGAGAAACTTCTTTGTTTTCCTAGCAGGAATCTTTGGTTCTTGCGTAAACTTCTGCGGTTTCACCTCCACTAGATACTTCTTTACAACACCACTTTTTTCTTGAACCTTGATATAAAAATCCACGAAATATCTGTGCACTCGATTATCTAAAGGAGAGATATATGGGATAGGCAGTTCTTCAGAACCCCACTCCAATATATTTGAGTTATTATCGCACCACTTCATAAACTTCAGTTCCCAACTGGAGCGATAAATAATATTGTTCGGATTACCTATGTATTTCTGGGGATTTTGTATTTTATACAGTCCCTTCAATGTTTCCTTGCCATAACCCATATAAATAATCCGAGTTTCTTCTATTTAATAGGATATTTATTCTAGATGGCAACACCAGCACCGCCACCTCCAGCACAAACCCCTGCTCCTGGGTCAACAGCACCTGCTGGACCAGCAAAGGCACCAGATCCAAAAAAATACAGCAGATTTAATAGAGATAAATTTATTTCTCAAAATGCTGATCCGTTGCAGACAAACAACACCGTAGTCAATTTGCGTTATCCTACTGATGTTGGATCACAAGAATTCCCGCACTATGTTGTTTTCTATCCTCTTGTGAGAGAAGGAACAGATCTCGGACAAAAACTCCTCAATTCTGGAAAGGGCGTAATTTTCGATCAATCTGATCAAAATCGCGCAGATCCGGAAAATGGTGCTGCTGCTGCTGGAACTGCAGGTGCAATAATTGGTGCTACCCTCGGTGCAGCAGCAGGTGCCAACATTGGGGCAAATCTATTGAAGAATGGCGGTCAAATGACTGGAAAGGGAACCACTCCAACAGGTGGTTCCATGGGAGTTAGAGCACAACTTTCTAAAATCTTTGTTGAAAAAGGTGCTGCTGCACTTGGTACTGTCGCTGGAGGTTTAGTGGGTGGTGCTATTGGTGGAGCAACTGGAGTAGGAATGTCGTCAGTCGCTGGTGAGCAAAGACTGGTATTTGGTGATGCAGAAATTGTTTTACACGTGACGGATCGCGTTACCCATGGTTACAGCGCAAACTGGGAAACTGCAGATCTTGGCGGATTGGTTGGTGCTGTTGCGTCAGGTAAGATGTCCGCCGATAGTTTCATGGATAGTGGTGGTGGGATTGATTTCGAAAAACTGTCAACAGGTGGTGGCGAGTTGGGCGATTATGCTCTAAGAAAACTCGGTAAGGTTGCTGGTATTGCAGGATTTGATTCACTTGATAATGTAATTCAAGCAACCTCAAAGAAGGTTGAAAATCCATATAAAGAACAGTTATTTCGTTCTATGGGATTCAGAAAGTTTGGATTTGACTATAGATTCTCACCAAGAACCGAAAGCGAAGCAATTGCGGTTTTTGGGGATCCTGATAATAGAAAAGAACAACCAGGAATTATCGAAACATTCCTAAAGCATATGCATCCCACAAGAAGTCAAACAGGGTTATTTCTGACATATCCTTCAGAGTTTCTGATTATCTACTACCATAGAGGTGTTGAAAACGTATTTGTGAGAAAGATCTCCAACTGTGCACTAACAGATATGACTGTCGATTATGGTGCAGAAGGATTTACTACGTTCGCAAATGGTTGTCCAACTGAAGCAACTATCAGAATGCAGTTTACTGAATTGGAAACGCTGACTACTGACAGAATCATCGGAGGATTCTAATGTTATTTTCTATGTATCCTAAACTGCAAGTAACAACAATCACTCCTGGTGCAAGCACAATTGTTACTGATATTTTCCGCAGAATTACAATCAATAGATTTAGTAAGAACCTTGTGTTCCTGCAAACAATTACGGTTCCAGACGGATTTACTGTAGAACAGGTTGCTGATAAGTATTATAAGAGACCTGATTATCACTGGGTTATTCTTATGGTAAACGATATTGTTGATGTTAGAAAAGAATGGCCTCTGAGCAATTCTGATCTGGTTTCTTTTGCCAAGAAGAAATATGGCGAAACGGGAATGTATGAGACGCATCATTATAGAACAACATCAGAACCAAAATTAATTGTAGATTTGGATGGTGCTGCTTTAGCAAATGGTGATATCGAGGAAGTATCGAACATTCAACACGAAGAAGAACTTAATGATGCAAAACGCGAAATCAATATTCTTGAACCAAAATATTTAACGGAATTTGTAACAAATTATATGGCATTAATTGGTAGTTAATTATGGTAGATACCCCAACTGACAAGGCATCATCTAATAATAAAGATTTGGCATCTAGTGGATTACAAAAACCAGGAGACGTAATCATTGATGAATTGTTCATCAATACAGTTACTGGAGTTGCATTAGATCTCAAACCATTCTTTGTTGAATTGAATTTGTATGAAGATATTTTTTCACCGACTTTACATGGTAGCGTAGTTATCAGAGATGCTGCCAACCTGATTGGTAGAACACCAATCATTGGAGATGAAATCATCACGATCAATGTTAGAACTCCATTCCAGGAAGTTCCTGCTCAAGATGATTTTTTCAATAAAATTCACAAGTCATTCGCAGTTTATGCAATTAAAGATAGAAAATTAAACAACGATAGAGAGCAATACTATCAACTGTTCTTCTGTTCTGTTGAAGCATCTGCAGATAACATTCTAAGGGTCTGCGAAAAGTTTACTGGAACTACCGACGAACTTGCTGACAAGATTTTTTCGGACCACCTTTCTCTTCCTAGAATCGTGACGACCAAAGATCCAGCATCGTTCGAAACGAAAAGCGAAAAGAACACTCCTCTGTTCATTTCAGATACACCTCACCAGTCATATATTACATTTGTTCCTCCAATGTGGAGTCCAATTCAATGTATGAATTGGTTGGCAAAAAGATCTCTGGGTGCAAACTTAAAGTCACCTACATTCTTGTTTTTCGAATCGACTAAAGCATTTTATTTTACGTCTATTGAAAGTCTAGTTGTTTCGCAACTAGAAGCAAATGATATTTTTGCCGATTATGTATACCATCCGAATCTAGATAATTTACAAACAACTTCTGCTCTAAGTAGAGGTTATTCTACAGTCGAAGCAATCCAATTCCTAACAAACTTGGATGTTTTACAGAGTCAAGATCTAGGTCACTTTGCCAGCACAGTCTTTAGTTTTGACATGGTAAAGAAAGAGTATACTGCATATACATACGACCATGGGTTTAACTTTAATGAAATTAATCACATGGAAGATTACAAGATTTCTAAGGATTCTAAATTTTCTTTAGATAAAG
>RGCF01000141.1 GCA_009919265.1 Bacteroidota bacterium
ACCAAATGTACAGAGAAACTATACTCTAAGAAGCAGTAGTCTTTCTGACAACGAATATGTTGTAATCCACATGAATAAGAAGTATTAGATTCCAGACAAGGGTTTCAGATAATGAATCTTAGATGAATCCCCCAATGTATCTATGATTTTTAATACAGAATCTACATCCGGTAATAGATTATGTGCGTCTATAAGTTGCGCAGGCTTAGGAAACCCATTAAACTCCGATGCAGTCGCAGAAGTATATGCTCCCATGAGCGGAAAGTACAGCCAATCCCCAACTTCCATAGGGTTCATACGACCCTTGGCAATTATATCCAGGCTATCACATGTCCTACCAAATATCACAGACTCTTCTAAAGTATTTGTATTCATAGACGTATTACTCATAGGAATATGTATCCAAGAGGGTTTCTGATGGTCAAATGGTATACATGAGAATTGCCCATATACGGATTCATCAATGATATAACGCCATCCCTTCCCAGCAATTCCAGGCTTCTTGGCTATGACTTTTACAAATAAATCTTGCGAAGGCTGTGCCAGATACCTTCCCGGCTCGGCAATCACACTTATTTTAGGAGAAGTATATATTGTTATTGCCTCCCGAATTATACTTGCCGCCTTACTGAACTCGGTGTAGTTTGAGGAATACCCACCACCAATATCTAGAATATGAGGATTGTGTTTATTTTTTCTTAAGATATCAAAGACTTCCAGCACGGAATAATGAATTGCCTGCTTATACTGCCTAGGATTCTCACAACCAGAACCCACGTGGAAAGAAACCCCAGATATAGGAATATGTGAACGCTTTGCGATAACTTTTGCTTCCTCCAGACTACATCCAAATTTAACTGAGAAAGGCATCTTGCTATCCGTGTCATTTACTGCCACACGTAGAAGCGTGCTACCCTTCCAGCCACATGATTTAAGTTTCTCGCATTCTTCCACTGAATCTACGACTGTCATGCGTATACCTAGTGAATCCACTACATCTATATCATTCTTTGACTTCATCGGGTGCGCATATATTATTTTATCAACCTTCGATTCACCCGTATTCAGACTAAGAACCGAATGTACTTCCCGTAGACTAGCACAATCAAAACCAATATTGTAATACCTCAGAGTTTCAAGAAGAACTGGCTCTGGATTACATTTCACTGCGTAGTAAGGAAATACCCTAGGTAACAAGTTTGTCCATCGCTCCAATTGTGTCCGAACACGACTTGGGCTCATAACTAACGCAGAACCCTTCGTGTTAGGAATGGATGAAACTATCTGCCGGAAGTTTTTCAGCGTGAGTTCAATACCTTGTCTAGTGAAATTATTAGACGCCATTTTTATGTAAAAATAGTGTCAATGCTTTAATTCATTTTTTAGCCACATTGTCTTTTGCTTTCCACATATGACTCCACTCCGGACGATAGGATGTCTGAAGCCATTGTACGGCAGTTTCATGGAGATCTTTATGCTTTTGATCCAGTGTGGCGATAAAGGCCTTCTCTTCCTTCGTTAATACATGAGTAGTCGGTAACTTGTCCATACTTTTAGATTGTTTCATTTGAGTGGTTCATTTTTTACCGTGGATTACAATAAGATGAGTATCAAGGATCCACGAATATTAAAAATAAAGAGTGTTGATGATATGAAGGCAATTTTACTTGATAAGGGTCGTCCCTTAGATTCCTTCAAACCCGGTGATACAATTGAAGTCTGGAATAAGATGAAAAAGGGATATTCTTATAAGTTGTCAGTGGCTCCAGGGACGCAGATGGCTTTCAAACCGTATGCGACACCTGGAGAAATGCTGGCGATGGGGGCATTTGAAGGGAAGTACTTGAATGACTGCCTTCTAGAGTTTCCCGCAGAGTGGTATTGGAATGCGATTCTTGCTGATAAATTAAGACCCGGTGAGGCGGATGTGAGCATAAATCTTCTTGGTGTGGATTCAAGGCAACCCCTAGAGTTCTGGATTGACTCTGGTTGGGTTCCTGGTGGTACTAGGAAAGGTATGCACCCCGAGTTATCTGATGCCAAGATAAATCCGGATGAACGTGGTTGGTTTCAATGGTATTGTCGTTACTGGATGGGGAGACGTCTGCCAGTACTTGATGCCATTCAGATAAAGAGATGGAGTGCCTTTACGAGACACGCAGGTCAGATTAAGGCACACTGTCAGCCTGGGGATTTAGAGTGTCGGCCTAGACAGAGACAGGGGCTTTTCCAGTGGTCTCATGACCCATTTATTTAGAGTAGTTTTATATGTGTAGTATAGAATGGATACTTTTACAGCATTGTTCTGGCTTAGTTCATTACTCTTTCTTGGACTATCTATGTATTTATCATGTTGTAAAAAAAGGACACCCATATTTTATGCACAAATTGCCTCTGGATGCGGAATGTTTATAACTAGTAAGATTGGGCGTAAGTTTTTAGGGTTAGAGTAAGGCGTTTTGTTTGATTAACCTCTCATTCTTAACTCTTCAAGACATGCTAACATCTCTGATGATTGCTCCTGAGACCAAGAATTAACATCATATATCTCATGGGCACCAGTGAGTGGATTGACTAAAGATGCCCATCTACATTTTAAAGGTATTGTCCCATGTCGCCCCATCGCAACATAGGCCAAAACTTGTAACATATTCTTACATTGACCAGAATCACGTAAATCAGTAGCAGTAGTACTCATACTACATTTCATCTCAATAATGTGACCTTCACCACTTGAATCATATATATCTGCCTCACCTAGAATATAGGATTCTGTTTCTAATGCCATATCACCGTGTAAATTTTCATTAGAGCCACCTCTACTCACTACGAGGCCTTCTATGACTTTTTTACCTAATTCTATATTCTTCATACAGAATCTATCAAAGTGTTTAGGAGGCCCCTGATAATGACCCGATGGCGCCACAACAGATTGAATTTCCTGTAAGTCCCCTTTGACATAGAAGGTCCTAGCCTGTGATATTATGTACTCGTCCATCAAATCACGATCATCCTTTTTCCAGGCTTTCAAAAGCAATTCCTCGGCATCAGAATATAATTTACGTGCAGAAGGTGTCATTACCCACCTCTTTGAGCGATTCATAGCCATAAACCTTGCTGTAGGCGCATATTGTATGTAGTCCGATATCTCTTCATTGACTGAATTACGAAAGAATATTTCTATTCTTATTGCTAATAAATCCAATGAATCCATTGAATCCTTTTTAGATAAACAGGACGTACCACTTGCATTCGCGAATTCAAGTAACTTTTCTTGAATTGATGTACCGGCATTTGTACATAATTCATCCTTCAATTTCCAATCAATATAAGAACCTATCGCCATCTCACGATTTTTTAATTTCATATCTTCATACACATCCTTGTAATACATACCATTCCCATCAAATGCTATAGATTTGATATTTCTGGCGCTTTCTTTTACACGATTATATAAATCTGGATGCTGAGGTAGGCGTCTAAGAATATCACAAATACCTATAGGTTTTATTGTTGCTGGAACATAATACTTAGGATTCTCACCCCATTGTGTAAATTCTACATATTTTGATAAACTTCCTCCAAGTGATGCAAGATGACGATGCCTTCCACCCGAATTGGCATTCGCATATATATATAACTCCTCCATCGCTCTAGTTACTCCAACGTAAGTCAAGTTCGTTTTTTCAGCATTAAATGCCTCAGTATCTTCTTCATTATCATTAAGATAATATATTGCGTCACTCATATTAACAAGAGCAACTATATCCCACTCCAATCCCTTACTAGAATGTATTGTAGATATCTGTACAGGTGAATCCTCGTCCCTAGGATCATAAGTAAATTCACTTGTCTCACAGGTTTCATCTTCTTTTGCTATTTGATGAAATTTAAAGGCATACCCCTTCTGTCTACTGAAGTCTCTAATAAACCCTGTAATATAGTTAAATGACGGTGATTTCAACTTTGGGAATATTAGAACAATAGACTTCCTTTGAGTTTTTGCGCGCTCAATTAGTTTAAATAATTCGCGAGCAACTAGTTCTTCATACTCACCCATACCAGAACCAGGACTAATAGCATATTCATAGTATTTAGGTTTAGAGCCTTGTTCGGCATCAGGTTTAGCATACATTGGAAGGATATGACCATCCTTGATTGGTTCTTCAAATATCGCATTTACAAAAGATAATATTGAGTATGTGCTACGGAAATTAGTAGTCAAACGAAATGTCTTAAGAGTTGGATCTATTTTCTTTTTAAGTAAAGTCTTCAAGAATTCATTTGATGTACCACGGAACCTATAGATATTTTGTGCCAAATCTCCAATTGCTATAATTTGACAATCAGGGCTAATACATTTGACATGTTGTATAAATTCAAATTGAGTTTCATCCACATCTTGAAACTCATCAACTATAAGGATTTTAAACTCCTTTAATATACGAACCGTATGGGGATCCCTATTTCTCATCAAATCAAGAATAAACTTTACATTCTCTTCCATTCTAAGATCAAATAAATCTTCAGATATATGCCTACTATGACCAGTCTTTCTAAGAATATTAAAGAGTGTAGAGTGAAAGGTTCCACATATCATCTGAGTCTGATAACCTAGTACCTCCTTTGTCTTCTTTTTAATCTGTCCAGCCGCAAACCGTGTAAATGTCACAAAGCCAATTGCACAGCTTGGTATTTTCCTATTCTCAATAGCATTCTTTACAAAATGGGACATAGTTGTTGTTTTACCTGACCCTGCTCCAGCTAATACACGGAAACATCCTGTTTCATGTAGTAGCAATTTTTGTTCTTCTGTCAGCATACTTAAACTTGTTTAAGTTAATTAGCAACTTCAATTTTAAGCCTTAACTCAAAAAAACAGTACCATCCACTATGGCCTCCTTCAACAATTTCAAGAAATCACTGTACCGCTTATCATGAACCTCCTTCCCCACATTATCCCAGTTCCCCCCAGCACGCAAATGGAAACATCTATCATCCTGTATTTCACTATAGTATGATATAGTCCCATCAGCCTCCACACGATTTCTAGTATCCGTACGTAAGTGTTCTGTGACCCAAAATGGCAATTCGGGTGCACTATCTTTGGATGACCATTGAAGACTATCAAGTCCCGTCCAACTATATTTCTGATTATCCGTAAGCGCCTCCATAATTTTCCACAGCCCGCCACCTGTATCAGTATATACGCCTTTCTGTAAACCATATTCAAAATCCACTATGCGTTTCATATCACCCAACCACGTCTCCATATCAAACGCACAAAGGCCCTCCCACGCATATTCCAATTTCAAGAAGCCATTCTTACGTGTTTGCATTTTGAAATAGAACTGACGTCCATGTGTGAAGTCTGACCAACTCATACACCTATAAGGAAAAATATCACTCTGCACTAAAATAACCCTCTCACAACCGCCTTCCAAGACTTCCTTATTCCATGCATACTGGCACACAAGAGAGTCGCGACCACTAGGATTCTGATCGGCTTCAAACATACACTTTTCTCCAAATACGCTTCTACGCATAAAATGGTAATTTTGAGGTACTACGACATACTCAATATCATTATCTACACACACTTTTACAAGTTGTTCTCTTACGGTGGCATCTCCAAAATTTGAGAAATCACTATGATTCTTCGCATCAATATAAGCAACGTATCTTACTTTCTCATTGAATACTTTCACCCAGAGATCCCTATGCTCTTTTAAAACCTCTGGATGATTTATCCATGTTCCAATTACGGTAATCATTACATAGGTATAAACGCGAAATATTTAGACCCCGGGTAAAGTTGAACATCCAAGCCCCACCTTCTAAATTAGATAGAATGAGTCTTGAATTGATTATAGGGCCTATGTTTGCAGGCAAGACGAGTGCCATACAAACCATCATACGACGTCACGAGGCTTTGGGTATAAAATGTGTCGCATATAAGCCCATTATAGATAACAGGTTCGGCGAAGATTCTTTCATATATAATCATGATAGTGTCAAAGTCGCAGCCAAATCTGTGAATAACCTCACAGCAAACAGATTGACTCAAGAATATAATTCAGCCAATCTGGTTATAATTGAAGAGGGTCAATTCTTTCTTGATCTCTACGATTTCGTAGCTTCCGCCGTTGAGGAAGATGGGAAACATGTGGTGGTGGCAGGACTGGATGGTGACCGATTCAGAAAGCCCTTCGGTCAAATCTTAAGCCTTATTCCAATCGCCGACAAAGTTACTAAACTTACAGCCTTTTGTAAAAGATGTGCGAAGGATGGTAATATTATCCCGGCCCTATTTACATACGGCTCCATTCAATCAATTAGGTCAGTACAGATTGGCGGTGCAGAAATATATGAGCCGGTCTGTCGGGTACACTACATCGCATCTATTTCTCAGCAGCCACCAAGCCAAAGTAGTTAGCAACCCACCAACTAAAGGCCATGAGAAAGCCACCCCATACTGTATCTATGACAGCAAATGAAAGAGGGTATTTATCAAATGCAAATAACTGTGTAAAGTCATATACGGCATACACGCAGAGACCTGTCAAGAATGCCCGGGGGGCAGATATCTGTTGAGTCAAGAGGTACCCGAGTGCGAGATATACAGGAGCACCTGCCCAAAGTCTCGGATTCATTGAGCGACCACCCTGAATCTCACGCATGAACTCTTGGACCCACGAATTCTGGAATGTAAGCCATGGTAAATCTAATACGAACATACCAAATGCAAACAGAAGTACTTTTGTAATGTCATTCATCACTAACCGACTCTAAATTGCTAACACGTTTTTTTCATAATAAGATTGAATTCTAACGAAATAGATGGGTTCTATCTCGTTAGAAGCCTTTGATGAAAACCTCAGAGGAAAACTCTCACAATGGATACTGCCTTCGGATGTGTGTGCTCTACCAGAAGGATTTCAAGACCAAATACTATCAAGTATTCCAGCATTCCAAACCACAATCCTTGTTACAGCGAAACAGTGTTCCAAAGCCTGGTTATTGGCTTATACATGGGATATGACATTCATCCCGGAAACGAATACGGATTGGAGTCTATTATTGTCAATTCTCAACCATATGAAAAAACCAATCCTCATTGTCTCTACACCAGGATGTATGCTTCCACAGGCATTCTGGAATAAATGTAATACAATGACACCTCCACCTACATGTGCGATGTTAACGCGAAAAGAATCACAATCCCTCCCTCATGCCATATTTTTCCCAAAATTAGATTATATATCTGAGGAGCAATTCATAAAACTCCCTGCCACTCTGAACACCTCCATCCAACAATCCATTACTCATTTGGATCTTCGTAGCCTTTACCGGGAACTACGAGGAGCCGGCGCAAGTCTCTGCCTTTCTTTAATCTATTCACGAACGGCACATAATCAGAATCCTGAGTGTACTACTGCTTGGTTTTATCCAGAAAATAATGGGGCCCTTCGACTCCACCTATCCGACTTGCGAATGATTTTACGAACTGTAACAGAGCGGCTGGCTGAACCGTAATTTACTTGCGGAAGAGTTTAAAAGTCCCCTTCTTGGCTTTGAAACCAAGTCTGCGTAAAGTCTTGATACGACGCACACCAATAGCATGCTTCCTGCGACTTACAATACGACCCTTCTTGGTCTTCATCAAATCCCTCTTAGTAAGACCCCCGGGAGTGTGGTTGGCAGTTCCGTGCCAGACCATTGCCTTAGAGCCAACAGATTGTACTTTACGCGTCTGAGCCATTATAATTA
>RGCF01000142.1 GCA_009919265.1 Bacteroidota bacterium
TTATTTTATCTCCAGGTAATTTAACTACATCTTCTGCGTTTGGCCGAATTATATTGGCAGAATCAATGAGGCAAAATATAGATAGGACACAATATAGTTTCATGCCATTTATCGAATATTAGATTCAACTGGCTCATCTTCTACGATAAAACAGTATAGGCGTTCTTTAAAAAACCTATAGTGTAAATGAAAAGGAGAAACCATTTTATTTTCAATCTCAACCCTACACGTAATCACTAGTGTCTGAAACTCTTTTTTAACAGATACCTCGGCTTCAGGGTTGTTCTTACAGACTTCTTCCCATGTAGTCTCAGCCAGGACGTTGAAATACTCTACTTGTGTCTCTAGTGGTGACGGGGGAATGACTAGCATCTGAACTAAGATAATTAATATACCTTAGATAGCTGAGAGTATGACATATAAAGTTGAACCATCACACTAGAGTTACTACTTATACACAATGAGTACCTATCTGAAAATAGCAGATGTCCAAAAGGGCCCTGAAGAAATGCCTCAGGATCCTCCTATCAACTATACATTCCCTCTTGACCCATTTCAACAGCACGCAATGAAGGCGATATGTTCTGAGGAAAATGTATTGGTAACTGCAAAAACTGGTTCGGGTAAGACTTTGGTTGGTGAAATTCAGATAGCCTATTCGCTACGCAAGGGTAAAAGGGTCTTCTACACAACTCCAATTAAATCTCTTAGTAATCAAAAGTTCAAAGATCTGAAAAAGCAGTTTGGTTCGGTTGGTATAATGACAGGTGATATTAAGTTTTGCCCAGATGCCAAGGTTGTTATTATGACTACCGAGATTCTTAGGAACTTATTATTTAAGAAAGATTCTACTACGAAAGAGATTGGGTTGACTGCTGAGATATCATGCGCAGATTTGGATGCGGTGATCTTTGATGAGTGTCATTACATCAACGATAGGGACCGTGGGCATGTGTGGGAAGAGGTGATGATTCTACTTCCACCCGAAGTCAAAATGATTATGCTTTCTGCCACACTAGACCATCCTGAATACTTTGCTGAGTGGCTAGGAGAACTCAAGCAGAGGTCTATTAACCTTATTAGTACTGAGTATCGTATTGTGCCTCTTACACACACCTTATGGTACGCGAAGGAGTCACATGTTCTCATGGATGCCAAGAATAACTATAATGATAAGACTTATAGGGATTGGATTGATTGGCTCTACAAACAAGATCTGGCGCATACAAAGTTCCAGGAGAAGGTGCGTGACGCGCGGGCAGGAGGTACGGAGGGAGCGATTAGTGGTAAGATTAAGCCCACATCCTTTCTTTATAGGATGAATGGCCTGATTACACATTTACAGGAGAAGGAATTACTACCTGCACTCTTCTTTGTGCTTTCTAGGAAGGATTGTGAGAAGTATGCTAAGAAGGTGGAGGGAACGCTTATTACGTCATCAGAGGTCGCAGATGTTCGCCATGTTTGGAACTTTCACCTGAGGAATCATAGGGCAAAATTAGAAGTCCTTCCTCAGTATCACCTATTGTTTGAACTTGTACAGCGCGGTATTGCTTTCCATCACAGCGGCATCATACCGACGTTAAAAGAGATTGTTGAAATCCTCTTTGGTAAGGGGTTAATTAAGGTGCTCTTTGCCACTGAGACCTTTGCTGTTGGAATTAATATGCCAACTAAAACAGCCGTCTTTGTGGGTCTCAAAAAATACGATGAGCAGCGTCAGGGGATGAGGATGTTGAACACGGCAGAGTACCTTCAAATGGCGGGTCGCGCAGGTCGTCGTGGTTTGGATACTATGGGTACAGTGATATATCTGCCTGACAGGGACCCTGTGGAGCCTAGTGAAATGCGGGCAATGATGTGTGGTGGTAAGGCTCCAGTGGAATCTCGTATGGAATTTGGCTATGATTTCATCTTGAAGACAATACAGTCAGGCAATCGTAACTGGCTTGACCTATTAAATAAGACCTACTGGCGCAGACAGAGAGAAGCGGTCATTCAAGATTTGAGGGTAGAACAAGATAAACTATTATCAAAGAAGCAGCAAATTCCCATATCAGATAGCGAAATGGATGTATTCTCTGAAAAGGTTTCTATAGAGGAAGAGATTCGTAATACTACTAATGCGAAGCGTAAGAAGGCCGAGTTAGCTTTGAGGAAATGGAAGGAAGAGCATATGGGGCATAGATGGACTATGCTAGAAGAAAATTATAAAGAAGTTAAGGGTCTTGAGCGTTTGTTACAGAATATAGAGAAGGATTTGGCTAGTGCATTAGATGTGTCATCTAGTGTAGAGGCGCGCATACGGGTTCTTGAGGATACAGGATTCTTGAAGCACCTGGATGATCCAATCGCCCATACAAAAGACAGTCTTACAACTCAAGGAATCTTAGCCACTGAATTAAATGAGGCGGACCCTATACTAATATCACAGTTTTATCTGTCCCCGCATTCTATGAATGTATCTCCTAAGGACTTACTTGTGACCTTGGCGGCTTGTATAACAGAGGGTAAGAAGGGTGATACTGAAACAAGCGTAAAAGAGTTAGATGTGAGTAAAGATGTAAAGGACGCGATCTATGAAATAGGCGATGTTTGGAATAATATGAGGGTGTCTGAAAATAAGATGGGTGCAAAAGCAAGTGACTGGAATCTCAGTACATTCTGGATGGAAATCATGAATCGTTGGATGGATGGTGAGGCAATATCCGTCATATGTGAAGAGTATGGAGTATATGAAGGGAATTTAATTCGTTCGGTCCTAAAGTTACAGAATATGTTAGATGAATGGCGTTCCATGGCATCCTTCTGTCAGCATACAGAGATGATTAAAAAACTGGAGGAGACCCATTTACTCCTAGTTCGTGACGCAGTGATCCAGGACAGCCTTTATCTACATTTATAAGGTCTTAACTATTCTAAATAAGATTCGCTCCTTCCACCTTGCCGACTCATAATTAACTATGTAGGAAATCTCCACTATTGTACCTATTGTCAATCTAATGGGTTCACTGCCATCTCTAGGTTTAATAATACCAATATCGGAATCAAATACACAAGGTACGCGAATGATTCTTTTCCATGATGGAATCCAGATGGCAGCCTTTTCTTTTTGTTTATTGTAATCTATAAAGATACCTTCTACGTTCGTAGTTGTTTGACTAAGGCGGTTCATAAAGAATGTGTCACGCTCAAAGGCCTTAGCGTCTTTTCCTAACAAGTTCAAATTCGCACATAGTAACATTGAAGTCTTATATGTAGAGTCACCTCTTAAAATTGTATGGAGGCAACGTTGATTATAGAGGTCCGCGTATCTGCGAAGGGGGGACGATGCGTGCGCATAGGATTCTGATTCTAGACCCCAGTGATACGCGTCAATGTGTCCAGGTACATATTTTGCTGAAGAGTAGGATAAGGTTTTTAATGTAGGATCAATATCAGTCCACCTCTTTAATTTTGCTGTATCAGGTGCCTCATGAGCCCGTAATATTCCAGTATTGGATGAACGTAGAAGTTTCCCCACTTCATAGTTATACAATATCATAAGTGTCTCTACCCATTCATGGCTAGATGGTAAGGGGCACTCACTAACTGCTTCAGATAATTTCTTTATTACTATCATATACCATTCATGACATGTATCTGCTTCATCGTATGTGAATGCTTTATTCACTGAGAGAGCATTTAATCCCAATGACTTTTCTAATATACCCTTTTCAGGAGACCATCGTATTGAAAGAGAAATACAGTTGCGCAGTTTGTTTGGAAGAAGTGATAGGTATTCAATGCCTATACTAGGAGGCAGCATGTGTTTAGGTTTTTGTGATTCTGGATAAAGAGTTTGTCCCACGTTGGAGGCGTATATATCTAATACGGAATCTGCCTCAATGGCTGCGGCCACATCGGTGATACTTATACATATAATATATTCTTCTGGTTCTTGACTGACACGTTCTACTGTAAATACATCATCTACATCTTCACATCCAGGTGGGTCAATGTTAAAGGTTATCCCTTTCAGAATTGTTCTCTTAGATATTTCTGTTTGATATGATGGGGATATCTCAAATTTCTTAGGGTAGTTAAGAGGCGAGTAACGAAGTAATAAGCTTTCTGCTTCTGCGTGAGTATCCCCACAATCTCCTATAATCTTAATGAGAGATCCACGTGGGAATTTACTTTGCTCCCATGCTTCAAATTGTACCAACGCTAATATGTTAGATCCCCTTTTATCATCTGAACTTACTAAGATAGGTGGATAGGCCTTATTAATGGGTTCAAATAAATGTATGGGTACATTCCTAGAGGTGAACCCGTATTTTATTTTATTCTTCAACTTAAGCACTCCAATAATGGGCGCATGTTTTACTCTCTTCTTGAGGGAACCATCCTCGTATACTTCATCTCCTGGAAGCGCCTTTTTTGCTGGTTCAACACCACAGAACTCTTTAATACTATGACCATTGTCATCAAAGACTTTGAAATTCAAGTAGTCTTTTGTATATAGTCTCATCTTTTGGATATGTAAGTAGAGTATGACACAAACTTCAATTTTATAGCACTCTACCGTATGATCGCACTTAAAATTGACGTATTTACTTGGTTTATATATTAGTATAATGGAACAGCCTACACGTGATTTGGCTACAGACCTAAGTGAACTTATTGGGTTTTATGGATACAAACATGTTCATACAATGATGATTAACTTTATGAGCCAAGACTACGCCTATCTCAAAATACACTTTGAAGATGCTAATAAACGAAATACTGTACCTGTGACTCCAACTCCTGAAGTAATAGCAGATTCTCCCCCAAAAAAGCGTAAGTACACTAAGAAGGCTACAAAGGTGATTGAAGGTGTTATAAATCCCAGCCCTCCAGTTGTAACAACTGAAGCTGAAATAAAAGATGTGCTTGTTACCTCACCTGTTATGGATAGACAGTATCGTGATCCAAAGGAGATGAAAGCATTCCAAAAGGCTGCCGAGGAGTCTAAGAATAATGAAAATAAAGCCGCAGGTTACCAGGTTACGGATATCTTAACTAAGGAAAATCTTGAGAAATGGATTGAGCAGGAGTGTAGGACATATGCCTGGGTTGCCAGGGAGAAGGCCGGCTGTCCAGAGACGCAAGTTGCCGCCACTGCACAGATGATGGGAATCAAGAGTAAGATTAGTAAGAAGAGAGGTATTATTATGTCTGGAAAATAATCTATTTGCTCTTTCTAGGAGCCTTTTTTACTTTGGGGGGTGGCATTGTAATAGTTATATTGTCTTGTTCTTCAACTGCTACAGAAAATATTTCATCTGAGGCAGGTTCCTCAATGTATTCAGATAATAGAATCTGAATGGATGTAGTCAGTTCAACATTCTGAGATTTCAATTCAGAAACATTGAAGGTACTCATTGTTTCTATAGTATCAATCTGCTGTTTCTTATCAGCCATTAGTTTCTTAACAAGTTTTGTACCGCGCTGAATGGCTCTATCAAGATATGTCTTAGCCTGCTCAATTCTTGAACGTAAGGCCTTTTCTTGAGATTCAGTTTCATCTGATGGTAGGAGTTTATTGAAGACATTGGTAATGCGATTCATCTGATCAATGATTGAAAATACATAATCAATATCAAGATCTGAACAAGATTGTATGTATAAGACACATTGAGACCCGTTAATCCATTCAATAGTAATAGGAGTATTTGGATTCTTACCATATATAGGAGTATTGAGTGATACGAATACACCAAATAGTGCCTCTGGATGTAATTTCATATCACGAAGAAACTTTGTTACTTCGCCTTGTGGAATACTATTTGAATAATTCTTAATTTCAAATAAGGTCAGTAGGGAGTTAATAGTTGCTGAAGAATCACATGAAAAGGTAGGTGTTTTTATTAGATCCCAATTCATCTTTTCTTTGGCAATAGTCTTAAAATATTTCTCACCATCATTACCTTTTAGAACTGATGATGCCTGACGCTGTACTTTTACTTGTAGTTCCTGCTCCTGTTTTTTAACCTTCTCTTCCCTATCAGATATTGCCTTCTCCTTTATAGATAAAATCTCCCTATTCTTTTCTTCAATAGTTAAGATAATTTTTTCATAACTTTCTTTACAGTTCTCGCGAATAACCGATTCAGATTTAGATGCGATTTGGAGTTGGGCTTCTAGTTCTGACAGGCGTTTAGTAAGTTGCCGAGATTCTGTTTGGTACCTTTCAGCCTTTTCAGATTCATTGCGGCTACTAACCTTTTTGATTTCATTAATCTTATTTTCATATTCATCTTTTAGTTCAGATATAGCCCTACTATTTTTCTTTTCCATTTCAGATATTGTATCTAGTAGTGGTTTTAGTCCAGAATTCATGTCAGATACGCTTTGCTTTTCTAACGAGATAAGTTCCTGAGAATGTTTCTGTTTAATATCTTTGAGATATTCAGCAAAAAGTGTGTTTCGTGTATAGTCATCTTTCAATGATTCCTCTAATTCAATAAGTTTTGAAGCATATGTTAAGACTTCTTGGAATTTCTCCACTGTACATGATAATATGGAAGGGGGTAATTCATATGCTATATCTGTGTAAAACGATATGATACTTAGGTCATCAATTGTATTTCTGGAAGCGAATGCGTGGCTCTGCATGTATAATAATATGCCATGGGATTTAGGCTTCTCGGACTGACAAAATATAAATATTAAAAATAGCCATACCCGTCACGTATAATGCGAGTGTGAAAGGGGAATCTAAAAATGTGTAGACCCTTGAGTGCGTATTCTAAAAGAACTTCAGAATTAAAGATAACATGATTCTCTAGAAGTGTTTGAATGTGATTATAAACATTCATATATGGTTGAATGGTATCAACTGTGCCTAGGGCGAATTGGTCAAAGATACCCCGTCCATGAGATTCAGGAATACATAAACCATTCTTAACCAAACTGAGATCGAGTGTATCAAAACAAAACAGATCAAGTCTATGTGAAATGACAACATCATAGATTTTACCAGTTTTTTGAATATGATCATTTAACGCCTGAAATCCCCTTCTCCTATTATAATACATAGACAAAATATTATGCGGTCTATGTTCTAAATCTGGAACAGGGTATTTAGTATAATCAAATAATTCAAGTGGTTCATTACAAATACTAACAGGATTATAAATCTCAGAAAATAAATCAAGATCTTCATCTAATTCAGGTGAATGAGATAAAAAGAAATCTACATTGTTATCCTGTACAATATTATCCATAATATTATTATAGTGATTTGCAAATTTATATATTCTTCCAGAAAAAATAATAGCAATATTCATATGATGAATCTTATATATATCTTTAAATACATGATAAAATATCTGATAGAATATATATAATCTGATGAAAGTCTGATGAAATTCTGATGAGACTGAATGTGTTGAATGAATAAGTCTAATACAATTCCATGGAGTCTAGTAGTATAGTACAATATCTGATAATATTCACAATATCTTATGCGGCGCTTCGCGCCGGCCGAGCGCAGCGAGGCCACTGGGTCTCATGACATATTAAGCATCATAAAAATATCTGATGAGACATCTTTTGTATCATCAGATATTGTACCTGTACTACCCCCTTACTCTTATTTCTCATTTTAGTCTTTTCAGATTCTTATAATTTGTATCAGAATTATGATATTTTCTCGTCATGAAGATATTATTCAGATAATAGTTTCTTTTTGTCGCCAAAATAAAAAAAATT
>RGCF01000143.1 GCA_009919265.1 Bacteroidota bacterium
GGATATGATTGTATGATACTATTAAATGTGGATGGTTCTATGAAAAATAACATTGAGCCATATTTTCTAACTCTCATAACTCTATCTATTTGAGCACCAGTTACAGAATACTCATTTACCACCACGGGGTTAAAGTCATCTTCTATATTTAATTTACAATTATTATCCCCTGATGATCTAGAATATGTATACCTAAACCAAGTTTGTAATTGGCCAGTCTTAATAGCGCGCTTTAGAGTAGCTGGTTTTAAATCAATTATGTAGAGTTGGCCGAAAGTTCCATATGTTATAGGAACTATACTACTATCATCAATATAAGTCATGTAACAATTTAGAACATTCCCTCCAACAGACCAGCTGGGATCAGTTGACTTAGGTGCGTTTCGCTCGTCACATCGCAGAGGGCACAATGCAGGTGTTAATTCTGGATATCTCGCTGCATAACAATCCGCATTAAAACAACTCGGACTTTTAGTGGGACACAATACAGGTTTTAAATCTCCATTATTGGCTGCATAACAATCCGCGGTAAAACAGGTCAAATTTTGAGGGTTAACACCTTCATCTGCTAACCAGCCATCAAGGCACCAACCAGCCCCTGTCGCTTGCGCGTCTTTTAATTGCTGTTCCGTCGCAAGACTCGCCCCATAGGACATACATTTGTTTTCAGCCTCCGTCCTAGTATATGACCCATTTGCTAAAAATACTTCCAACACAGGAGGCGAGGAACTAATTCCACCCGTTATCACATTTTTACAAACAGGATCGGATCCTAATACAATACTTGTCCCCACAGGGCATGTGTATGTAGGCGGTGGAATGGTTGTAACAGGGCGTAAGGCTCTTGTAATAGGATTTCCTACACATTTCCCCGTAGAAGTATTAGCTGTATATCCAGCTGGACAAGCATTTAAACATTTATTTGCATACTCCCATGTTCCATTGGTACAAATAGTCGGTTTTATGAGACGGCGTGTAATCATATTACTAGAGCGCTGATATATACATTCAACATGCAGTATTTTATCGGATATCCTTGTCCAAGAAATAGAAGAACTCGTTGGACTCGTCGCAAAATATAAAATATTTGCTGTATCAATTCTATATAGAAAATGATTCTTAATAGATACGTGTTTAGAAAGTCCATCGAGTTGTATCCATGAGGGCTGTACATCTGTCGCATTCCGTGTATAATACGTTTTGCCTGTCGTATCCACAATAACTGCCTCGTTATTATCAAAAGATACGCGTGTAAATACTCCAGATATATTACTCGAGGTATTCTTCCAATCTGGCACTCTAACATTTTCTGTATACCATACAACGCCATCTACTCCAATCGCATATGCAGCCCCCATGTATGCTGAAATCCAGGAAAATTGTTTTCCAGATGTTGTTTTTGAAAAAATGGCAGCAACGGGATTACTAGATACATA
Organism: Bacteroidota bacterium; assembly: GCA_009919265.1. Lineage (GTDB taxonomy): Bacteria > Bacteroidota > Ignavibacteria > Kapaibacteriales > UBA961 > UBA961. The sequence goes on from RGCF01000143.1 coordinate 1,437, forward strand.
ATCGGCATAATTAATTATGTTATTTGTATCAATATAGACTATTGTGGGATAATCATATGAAACTTGTATAGCATTCGCAACAGAACCAATTTGTGTAAAATTATATTTATCACTGGTAGTCTCGTTTTGTTTTGAACTCGTGATACCTGTTCCATGCCATAGTGTACCATTGGGATTAATAAGTACTAGATTATCAAAAGACCCAGTTATGAACATTGATTTTCCCAATATATTCCAATTGGGATTACTCGATAATCCAATTTTTGCTATACCGAAATCCCTCCCCGTCGCATCCCCGCTATCACGAATAGCTACCAACATCATTGTAGATGTATCCGCCATTCCTTCTAATTTCGGTAGTAATAGCCAGAGTCCAATTATACATAAAATGACTCCGAGTATCAATATATATATATAAGACATATCTGCGTCTTTCCTATGTACATGAGTTAAATTCATTCATCTTCTTCTTTTACCGCTTTTAACCTACGAATAAGAGGTTCGCAAGATGTTTCCCACGTATAAGATAGTACTTTTGCTTTTGCAGCCTTGCCATGCGACTCTTTTTTGTCCATATTCAACACATATTCCTCCATAGCTAAACACACAGCATGTGGATCACACGCCATCGCCTCACCTCCCACCGGACTAAAGGCCGTTGGCAAATAATATCGGACACTCGGTTTTACCAATACAGAATTATCAGGCGTACAAAATTCTTTATAGCCACCAATATCCGGGACTACCTGAGGAACGCCCACACCCATTTGTTCAAACTGGCAAAGACCCCACCCCTCCCCATCCGCCGTTGAAATCCCCACGTCGGCTGCATTATAAAACATATTGATCTCTTCGTCCTTGAAAGACATATTCTGGGCGGTAATGATCAATCGCGTGGCATACGGCTCTATACTAACACCGCGAAGTGTCAGCTCACGCGCAAAAAGCTCGAATAACCACCAACCCCCCTTTTCCCCACGATCACAAATACAGAGAAGATATAAGGGCTTCGTAGGATATTTCACGAGAAGTTCCACAAACGCCATAATAAGAATATCATATCTCTTTCTGGGCTGGTTGCGATTTACATTGAGAAATATAAATACATCACTCGGCAACGACAGCTGCTTTCGCGCCAATTCTTTCGTAACTGGGAAAAACTGCTTGGGATTGAAGCCATGTGTTAACACATCTATAGGGCGTGTAATACTTTGATCCTTCAGACATTTCTTCCAGTAAGAACTAAATGCAAATACACGATCGGCATCCCTATTGAGAACATCCAGAAATGCCTGATTCTGGGTTGTATATACCTGGTCACAATAGACCCAAATTTTAAAGTTTCTGGGAATTCCTGATTTGCGAATGGCATCTATGAATTGACTTACCACCGCCATGTCATTGTATATCATAACGACATGAGGCTTCTTTTTCCGTATAACATCTGGGAGAACACCGTAGGCGAATCCATGCTGGAGCGGCTTCTCTAGAGCCGCGGCATCAATCACATCCACGCCGGCAGGATAGGGTCGGAATGTATTGGATAGCTCATGGAACTTTTGAAATCCGAAATGAGTGAGATCCAGCCAGGGCTGTTTCGCGAGTTCTGTAAGAATCCCATGACTCACCTTTGAATATCCGGTGAATTGGTGAATGTGCGTGCTAACAAGGAGAAACCGAAGCTTATCCGATGTATCGGGTGTGGTAAACATTTTTCCAAATCCGATACTGGAGAGTGATAGGGCTGCCGTGGATGACTTTTCTTTGCCAGACAGCAATGTTTCCAGGTTTTTTAGATACTCAGGTATGGTATCACTACTCATTTCTTATAGGTCATAGATGGCAAACTTTAGACCTGTAAAAATTTTCGCACGTCATCTTGTATGGTTTTTCTCCACTGTATCCAGGCGCTAAGAACTCTTATGCGATACGTTTCCAGCGTTGTTTTATTTGAGAGTAGGCTCTTTACAAATTCAGGGGCTTTACTCCAATCGTCTAAGGGAAGAATCTGAAGATTTTCTGCGACCCAATCCACCCATATACTATTCGTTTCAGATCGGACTAGAATTGGTAAGCAGCCACATTCGAGAGCTTCGTAAAAACGGAATGTTTCGGGATTCATTCCATCGGGGCATGGGACGAATATTGTATCAAGAAGTGTGCTGATATATGTTTTTTCGTCGAGAGCATTTGGATCTTTCCAGTCTTTAAAGAATTGGGTTTTGTATGCCCCGGAGACATCCATAAGTGGCTGTAATAGATCTTTGCGATTATTCCAATCCGTTCCGAAGAAGGACCATGTGAGAGTGCGGAATGGCAGGCGAGGAGTTTTCAATAGGACGTCTTGGGATCCTTCTTGTAACGTCCAATGAAACCCGAGGGGAATGGTTGTGACCTTTTCAGGTAAGTCGTCGCGTTTATAAAAACGGAGGACTTTCTGGCAGCCGCTGAGGTCGTAGAAGGATGTGTCGTCGTTTCCGAATTCATCGCTTATGTGAAGAATTTGGAACTTGACCCCGAAGCTGTCCCATTTTTCCAGCATACTACATATTTTTTGAACATGGGGTCTTTGTACAATTACAACAGGTTCATCGGTAGGAGGTGGATCTTCGTAGCGGATTGTATGAATCGGGAACATGGTTGGTCTATCGCAGAGGTCTTGAAGCCATTTGCCCTCATGAAGATGAGAAATGTCCAGATTTTGTTCGGCTAGCGCCACAAATCTTCGAGGAAGATTCTTAACGGGCTTACGATTCGCGGGAGGCGTGACGGGTTCTGGCGCCTTCACGAGTTCTGGCGCCTTCACGGGTTCTGGCGCCTTCACGGGTTCTGGCGCCTTCACGGGTTCTGGCGCCTTCACGAGTTCTGGCGCCTTCACGGGATTTCTCGCATCCTGTAGGGCCGCCCCAATATTCAAGTCGCAGTCTGGATTCGTTTCAATCGCGAAACGTTCATCATTGTTCCATAGATCACTATCAAATCCGTCAATACGGTTAAAATCATTAAATTGACTGTTCGCATACTTGGGATCTTCATCTTGATAGCAACCAGCCACAATGGGATCCAGAATATACGCTTTTAATACATCCACCGGGTTGCAGAGAACGTGATCCGCACTCGTCCAGAATCCGTCGTGTGATTTTATTAAATGTAAGACCTTTTGGGCACCCTGTTTGCTTAATACATACGCATAGGCGCAAAAGTGAAAATAACGAGTTGGTGATTCTTGCTTCCAGAGTGTATTCTCTTTTACGCGGCAAAAAGAATCATTCACACGCTCCTTACAGCTCTTTTCAAAGCCATCCCGATTTGGAGGAAGCACTCCGCCCAAATAGAGAATATCATAGTTTTCTGGAATATCATCCACGGCCGCTTTCCAGACATTCTCCCAACCAGGACGCAGTTTTACATCATCTTCCAAAATGAGATAATTCTTAATATCCGGGGTATCATTCGCAAGCTTCCACCAAAGTCCAAGATGGCTGAGGGCACACCCAGACACGGCCTTTTTCCAGAAAAAGTCATTCGGCTTGAAGAGCCGCTGAATATTTGGAGTGAGCTGGAGAGAACGCCCATCAATCGCCGACCAACGATCTACACGCCCCTTCAACTCTGGGCAGTTTTCCCAAAGACGATCCATGCGATCTCCCCGACGATCCAAATTAATAACATATGCCTCGTTGATTGATTCTGAAAAGTCTTTATGCACTTGGAAAGTACCCCGGTGTGCATAAATACATCGGCCAGATGTAAATGTTTTCCGAAGACTGGTGGAGCAACAGATACTATCTAATGGCTCAGTTGAGACTCCGTGTCGCAGGGCTAAAATACTTAGAATGCTCTGATCATGGCGATGTCCGTAGGGTTTTCCATCCACTATTCCCGCCCATTTAGGCCCTGCCAATACATCCCGTCGTTTTGCGAGTTCAAATGCCTTTTCAAACACGAGAGAAGCGAGTGTGGATCCTGCGCGAAATAGAATATTTGCAGCTTGAATTTGTTGAGATGCGAGTTCCGATTCGGTCACTTGAAGAGCCGCGTTGAACTCGGCGGAACACCACCGCTTGTTCTCCTCCCGAGGATCTTCTAGAAAAGATAATCCAGTCGCCTGGGCCTTTCGCATCCAGGTTTGTGGCCATCGACATATAAAGGAACCGGCATCCATGTAAAAAACCATTTTCCCAGCCAGCTTGATGCGTCCACAGAGGGCGTTGAGAATCCATATCTTCCAACCAAAATGCTGAGGATCCCAGAAATCCGTAAATGCGCCCACGGGAGGGGCAGAATCCGGAACCATTTCAAACGATACAAAGTTGAACTTTTCCTTCAGTGCCGTCCCGGTATCTTCCGGCACATCGGAGGAAAGAAATACAATGGCTTTTAAATCTTTCATGGCGGAAGTCTGCGCTTGTATAGCTGTGAGCCAGTGCTGTAAGGAAGGCAAATACTTGCGCGTGACGAATGTTATCATGAGAGGAGTTTCAAGAGTATGCACGACAGGAGCCACCTCCGCAACAGGAGCCACCTCCGCAAGCACTCTCGGCACCATGTCACCAATCACAACGGGGAAAGAATTCGTATCGAATCCACCCAGCCGGAACATTCGTCGCGCACATTCCGCCATCGTGCGATGTGCCCAGGCAAGGCGATACGGATCCAGGGCAGGCACGGAGAATCGCTTCAACCATTCACTATCGTTCTCATCCACTTTCCGCACCGCTTCCACCAGCTCCTCTTGAGATGTAAAGTTTCGCGCATCAATACATCCAGCCACGCTAAAATCACGTTCAAATGCGGGATCCCCCCAATAAATGGGAATACAGCCCGCCGCTTTGGCGTGGAGATATTTTTCAGTCGTATACCCACGCGCCGAGTTGTTTTCATATGTCAGGCAGAACTTATAGTCTTTCAAAAACTCTAGCTTTTTCAATTCACCGCCACCGCCACCCGCTCCTGCAAAGATATCGGATCCCGTATTATTATATAGACGTCCTGCCGAATCCACATTCTTGTATTCAGAAAGCCATTGAAATGCGGTATTGCGCACAGGATTCGCCGGATTCGATACAATGAACGCACAGAACTTTTTCTTTCTAGCTAGTTCCGAGGCCATTACACGCGTGCAGCGCTCCAAAGGAATCGGTTTCGGATTTACAATTCGCTCCACATCCGCGCCAAACCAGTCTATTTCCAGGAGCCATAGAGGAAACCGAAGATATTTTTCCGTCACCATATCAAAGTGTTGAAATCCGAGATTGAGTGTTGCCTCTATAATAGGGGACGTATTCTCTCCTGTAAAATGAATCTTGGGTTGTTCGGCAGGGAGTTTCTTCCATTCTTCTCCAAATGGCCCGAAAATAACAATCGAATCGGTGGACGTCGCAGCACCTCCTACAACTCGCACAGGAGGATTTAATTTCGCTCCCGCCGCAGAGAGCATAAGCGTGAAAAAGTTATATTCAGGCACAAAGCTTTCCCACATATCACAGAATCCCACACGCAGAATAGGGTCTGTGCTTGGCTTCATAGGGACTTGCACCGAGGATACTGTTTGCAGGGCTTCTTGCCACCCTTTTTTGACCCCTTTAGAAAGGGGTGTTACAGTCTCAAGAATCTTACTTCTTAGAGTATTCGTGGCACCTGGTGCAAACAGACCCTTTAGTGTCAGGAAATCTTCTTCCATACGTTTGAATGCGTCGCACGCCTCCCCGATATGATTGTCTGAATAATAGGAACGATCCACCCCCAAGTCGCGTAGAATCAATGAATTATGAACGACGGGAATACCGGCCCATATCAGATCCAAAAGAACTGGACGGATTGCTGAAAAACGTAGGTGCGATACTACACAGCTCAAGGGCTCTTTTGCCCATTCCACACTTCGCTGCCGACCTACTAATTCTCCGCTAAGACCTACCTCGCTATCACAACAATGTCTTACAATATTATCCAGGAAAAATTTGCTTTTCTGTATCATATCTCCATTGTGTATTTTTACATTGCTAATAGAACACCCGCGGCGCTTTGCCTCCCGTAAAATCACAAGAGGAAGAATCGCACAACTCGAATTGGACGTATTCGTTTCAGTCACATGCACATTCCAAGGAGGGACTTTTACTTCGGATGAGGCGAGTCGCTTGAGTTCATTTACAGTTGTATCCATCCATGATGGAATTCCGAGCTCTTGTGAATGTATTGCTGCTATAGATGGGGACCAAACAAAGGGCACTATGCGCACAGGGGCCTTCGATAATAGCTCCAATACTTGGATAGACCCCTCTT
>RGCF01000144.1 GCA_009919265.1 Bacteroidota bacterium
GCACATGATTCATTGTGGAATGAAATTATGAAGGATGTCAAAGCAGTGATATCATTCGACAGAAAAGGAATAGAATCAATCATTACCCATCAGAGAAATGAACGAACATGTTCAGATTACTATGCATTGAAATTGCAATCTGAGTTTAAGAAATATGGTTTGGACATGATTCCTGATAAGAAAGGATCTGCAACGGATTCATATAGTTTCTTTCAGATGTATCCGCATATTCAATGTACTAATATCTCAGTTGGATATTGGGATCAACATACATGCTGCGAATATCAAGACATCGTACATCTTGAACGATTATGTAATGCAGCAATAAGCATGCAATGGCCAATCCCATGATGATTGTACTTTTACATAAAAAAAGGTGGTCATGAAAAATCAAGACCACCCAATTCAATTTTTGAAAATCAAGCAAGATCAAATCGATCTGCATTCATGACTTTATTCCATGCAGCGATAAAGTCATTGATAAAGCGTGCGCCTGCATCTGCTGTTGCATATACTTCTGCGAGAGCGCGCAACTCAGAATTCGAACCGAAGATTAAATCAGCTCTAGTCGCAGACCAGACTGGATTGCCTGTCTTGCGATCTGTGCCTTGGAACACTTCTTTATGTGCATCAATCGGTGACCATTTGGTATTCATGTCGAGCAAATTCACAAAGAAATCATTGCTCAATGTATCACTCTTTGTTGTGAATACTCCATGTTTGGATTGATCATAATTTGTATTCAAAACACGCATTCCACCGAGCAATACAGTCATTTCAGGCGCAGTGAGATTGAGAAGTTGTGCTTTGTCCAACAACAATTCTTCTGTTGAATACACATAGTTTGCTTTTTTATAATTTCTGAATGCATCAGCGATTGGTTCAAGAACTGCAAATGATTCAACATCTGTTTGTTCTTGCGAAGCATCCATTCTACCTGGTGTGAAAGGTACTGTAATTTGATGTCCGGCATTTGCTGCAGCTTTTTCGATTGCAGCGCATCCGCCAAGTACAATCAAATCTGCGATTGACACTTGTTTGCCACTCGCATTGAATGTTTGTTGGATATTTGCATACACATCCAATACTTTTGACAATTGAGTTGGATTATTCACATTCCAATAGCGCTGAGGTGTAATTCTGATGCGTGCACCATTAGCTCCACCTCGTTTGTCTGATCCACGGAATGTTGAAGCAGATGCCCATGCAGTTGAAACAAGTTCAGAAATTGAGAGACCTGATTCGAGGATAGTCTTTTTGAGTGATGCAATATCATGTGCATCAATCACCGGATGTGTACATGCGGGAATTGGATCTTGCCAAATCAAATCTTCTTTCGGTACTTCAGGACCAACATACCGTGTTTTGGGGCCAAGATCACGATGGGTCAACTTAAACCATGCACGTGCAAATGCATCAGCAAATTGATCGGGATTCTCAAGGAAGCGACGAGAAATTTTTTCATAAGCCGGATCAAAGCGAAGGGACAAATCTGTCGTGAGCATTGTTGGGAGATGCTTTTTTGATCCATCAAATGCATCCGGAATAGTGGCTTCTGCATTTTTTGCAACCCATTGATGTGCACCTGCAGGACTTTTTGTCAATTCCCAATCATACTTGAATAAATTCTCAAAGTAATTATTGCTCCACTTCGTTGGGGTTGTTGTCCATGTGACTTCCAATCCACTTGTGATTGTATCACTACCTTTACCGGAACCATAGGAACTTGTCCAACCAAAACCTTGCTCTTCGATGGATGCTGCTTCCGGTTCAGGTCCTACATGAGAAGTTGGGCCGGCACCATGTGCTTTGCCAAAGGAATGTCCACCTGCAATCAATGCAACGGTTTCCTCATCATTCATCGCCATGCGGCCAAATGTTTCGCGTATGTCTTTTGCTGCCGCGATTGGATCGGGATTTGCATTGGGGCCTTCGGGATTCACATAGATCAAACCCATTTGCACGGCTGCGAGGGGATTTTCAAGATCGCGTTCACCGGTATAGCGTCTATCATCAAGCCAATTGCGTTCTTTGCCCCAATACACATCGCCTTCCGGTTCCCATACATCTGCGCGTCCACCTGAAAAACCAAATGTTTTGAAGCCCATTGTTTCTAGAGCAACATTACCAGCCAAAATGAACAGATCAGCCCAGGAAATATTTTGACCATATTTCTGTTTGATTGGCCAAAGCAATCTACGAGCTTTATCAAGATTTGTATTGTCGGGCCAACTATTGAGTGGTGCAAAGCGTTGCTGACCTGTTCCTCCGCCACCGCGTCCATCACCGGTACGATATGTTCCGGCTGCATGCCATGTCATACGAACGAAAAAGCCACCATAATGGCCAAAATCCGCAGGCCACCAATCTTGAGAATCGGTCATGAGAGCAGCAAGATCTTTCTTTAGTGAATTATAATCCAATTTCTTGAATGCTTCAACATAATTGAAGTCTTCTCCAAGCGGATTTGATAATTCAGAGTTTTGTCTTAGAATGCCGAGATTCAGTTGATTTGGCCACCAATCTCGATTGGAAGTACCTGCGCTGAGAAAACCATTGCTTGTGGCGCCGGTAACTGGGCAGGTATTTTCATTGTGTTCTGACATGATGAAATCTATGAAAGTGAAAAAAAGAGATTTTTAAAATAGGAGGGAAAATTACTGATTTGAGCGGAATAACAGCGACTCTTTTACATGAGTTCCAAATTATTATTAGTATACCATGAATTTATAAATATCATAATGGTAATTTTGAGAGAATCTGTTCTATATCACCACATATATAAACATGAAACACCTTTTTTTGATGGCATTGTTTCTATTCTTTTCTGGTTTATCAATTTGCTTTTCGCAACAAAATTTTTTCAATGTGCCAAGCTCTGACATCACCCCAGAAGGTGGATTGTTTTTTCAACAACAGTGTAATTTTCTGTCTTCAAGTCTGCAGTTCAACACAACATTTTCCTATGGACTAGGAAATTCATTGGAAGCGGGTATAAACATATTAGGATTAACTAAAGAAGAGAATGGTTTTGTAATCAATGATTCGAGTGTACCTTATGCTCCGTTGTTTTGTTTTAATGCGCAAAAAAAGTTTCAACTAAGTGAGTATGCATCTTTGTCAACTGGAGGGCAACTTGGATTAAATATGTTGGGCTCGGCATCAACATATCTGTATGCCAACTCTATCTATCATGTTGTATCAACAAAAACAAAATGTATTGTTGGTATCTATTATACAAGCGATGGTTTTTTTGGAGATGAACAAAGAAGCTTATTCACCAATGGTATATTGAGATATGTAGGTTTTCAATTTGGATTTGAACAACATCTTTTACATGATAAACTTGTATTTCAATCAGACCTCATAACAGGAAAACATGATTTGGGTGAAAACGTAACCGGACTAGCTTATTTCTTGACTGAACGATGGATTTTATCCGCTGGGTATCAATTGCCATTATTCAATAGTACTTCAAAAGATGCTGTCGTCATTGAATTGACATATGCACCAGATTAATTGTTACATGCTTATCAGTATGCTTGCTTGAATTCCGTTTTGAATATATTTTTTTCTTAAAGGAACATAAGGTTCAAAAAAGAAAACATCGCCCCGTTGTTGTCTATATTGAATATCAAAAGAAAGTTCTTCAGTAATGTTTGATTTTATCCCAAATCCTCTTGAACCAAAAAGCATCAATTCACGACTTATCATCCCTCCAAGGCCTATAAAAAGATATGGTGTAATACTCGTTTTGATTGGATACCAATGTGCTTCGTACAAAACTGGAAAATATAGTGCTTCAGGTTGAGCGAGTATGCCAATTGAGCCAACTATATCTATATTCTTATGCATGTGATAAGTGCTTCCCCCAGAAATTGATAGATAGGTTGTCAACCGCTCACTGACAACAGTATTGCCTTGTTGGAGTTCATGTTCACTAAGTTGTATTGTAACAGGTTGTATACTTCCTGAAACCCACCAATCTGTTGTTTTAGCGATTTCCTTAATGATACGGGCACTTCTTGGAGATTGACCAAGAATTGGAAATTCTTCGGCTGAGATTATATTAACCGAAGTAATGATGAGAAGAATCAATAGCATAATAGTCCCCATATTCTGAATTTTTGTTTCGTCGATAAGACGAATTTCTAATTATGGTAATAATGCGCTCAGTGATTCTCCTTTTGCTTTGCTATTATTGTCAGATCTAATAAACATCCACCGACATCTTGAGAAGACGGTGGATGTTTTTCAATAACTTAAATTTTATTTCTCACATGCCACCTCAGTATCACCCCTGATCTAGCATGCCGGGTGGCTTACCCCTGAACATATAGCCACCCTGTTTTGCTCGCATGTTTATTCATTCGTTTGTGTATTCATTGATGCAATTGGCTTTGAAACAATTCCCATAACACCATGCAATGCTTTAGTATTATAGATTATTGCGCTTCTCGGCGATTGACCAAGTACTAGATGTTCTTTGATCACATTGTAGATTTTCGCACTTCTTGGTGACTGTCCCAAGACAATGTGATTTGTTTTTTCTTCTTTCACTTCTTCAACCTTTGCAACAGGTACATACTCTGAATTGTAAATTTTTGCGCTACGTGGTGACTGACCCAAGACAATCTGATTTGTTTTTTCTTCTTTTACTTCTTCAACCTTTGCAACAGGTACATACTCTGAATTGTAGATCTTTGCACTTCTTGGTGACTGACCAAGGACGATATGTTGTTTTTCAACATTGTAGATTTTTGCGCTACGTGGTGACTGACCCAATACTTGATGTTGAGCAAACAATGATGTTGACATAGCAACAAAAGCGAGCAAAAAAATGAAGCTTTTCATAAAACTAACCCTGATAAAAATGAGATAATAAATGTTGTTCAATCTTTGTGCGAACCCTGAATGAACTGTTGTGTTTGTGTATCATATCGCCGCACACAGATACATAGTGCATTTGCCGTGCCAAACTTTTTTTTTGACATAAAAATTGACCTACTTAGATTGCCTTGCAAATCTGATGAATGCTGGTTTGTAGGGTTTCTAAAATACTTTTTAGGGAAGCAGTGAAATCGGGTGTTTTGCTGTAATTTCTAGTGTGTAACTATGTGTGATGTGTGAGGGGAGTGTCAGGTTGTTTTGACAATCACATCAAAATTCTGATAACATTCTATTTCGAATGAATTCTGTATCAGAGAGGGTATTGAGAAAACTCTTGAGAACATATTTTTCTCTATCTGTTAAGGGAATTCCAATTGGATTCTGCTTCTTAAAGATAGGATCTAGATATGGGGAATCAATCATGCCGGTAGCATAATGGTCGAGTACTTTTTCGATAGTTTCAAATCGCCCATCATGCATATATGGTGGTGTGAGCATGACATTTCGAAGTGAAGGGACGATATATGCATACATATCTTTGTCATTCAGTGTGATGAGCGCTCTCCCTTTATCATATTGATTCTTAACGCTGAGACCATTATTACGGAACGATTCATCACTAAAGAATGGCTCAGCATGGCATGACGCACATTTTTGTTTGTATACCATATATCCTTCCTGTTCATCTGTCGTAAAGGTGACATTCTCATTTCTTTGTACTTTGTCATATTTGGATTGCGCCGAAATAAACATGAGTTGAAATTGAGAAAGTGCTTTTAAAAACCGTTCTGTTGTAATTTCTTCTGTACCAAATGCTGCTTTAAACAATCCGGGATATTGTGCATGTTTGCGCAACTTGTTTAATACATTTTCCAGCGTTTCATCCATTTCATTAGGATTTTCGATTGGATGTACGGGAAATAGATCCAAATTAAATACCCCGCCATCCCATTGAAAGTACTTTTTCCATGCTACATTTTGGATTCCGGGTGCATTTCGCAATGTTAATCGGTCTTGAATACCATGACTGAGATCATGTCCATGTTGAGAAAATGCTGATGACTGAATATGACATGTTCCGCAGGCAACACTTCCATCTTTAGAAAGAATGCCATCATAAAAGAGTTTTTTACATCGCTAATACAGAGAACATTGTTGCATAATTATCAGCGATTGTTGTCGAGAAATTCGAGAACATCACAGCTGAGTTTTCTGCGACAGAAAATGCCTTCTTTCCTGTAAACACTTTTTCTATGTCAGCATTTAGGTACAGTGTTTTTGAGCTATTTCCAGATATAATCAATGGGGCACTACTTATATCAAGTGATATATTTCTGACTGCATTGATTGTTGGTGATGAATAACCTCCAAATCCACCAACATGAAAACGCATATCACCTATAGTACCAGATGGAGCGGTAAATGTACCTTCCATTTTGAAATGAATATATCCGGAATTCCATGACCAATACATATCTTGTGCAGCTGCACCTATATCCAATACACCAGTTCTTTTTTCTAATCCCATTGTGCAACGGAGGGAATCAACACCAATTGTAAGATATAGCTTTGTATATGTCCCGGCTGGAATGGAAGTGAACTTCAATATTTTTGAAGAGGGAATAGCTTCATCAACAAGGAAATATGATGAGTCTTGAGGAATCACATATCGAGATCCGTCAGCTTTTTCAAATATCACATTGCTTATATAATATCGAAGCATTGATGCTTTGATTTTCTCTCCATTGCCTAAAGTATATTCTTCACCTAGATTGAAAGTTTTATCTGACATACCATGCTGTATGGAGATATCTACCCTTCCGATTGACTGTACACTTGTTGATTGATCTGCACATGAACAGAAAAGCGACACTAAAAACAATGAAAAAAGAAATGTATAAGTAGAATTTCTCATATGTACCTTGACGTATAACTTATGCAAAAATACAAAAATACACATGAAGTGATGCTTATCTGCATTACAATAATCGATAATATCGCATTTTTTGGGAATTTCGACGATTTTACCATTATGAACACTTTCTATTTTATAGAATTTCTCTTCATCATCAATGCATATCTACTTCCTTGTTCGAACAATAGTCTCAAACAATAGATTCCATCAGGGAGAAATGCAACGTTGATAGGTACTGAAGGAATGCCTTTCCAGATGGAATTTCCTTGTAGGGACATAATCTCAACTTGCAGAACAAGTGGATCGGTGATGTATAATGAATTCGTCACAGGTTGAGGATAAAAGAGATTGACATTGTCAATTTCACCTCTGAGTATGCCAGTTTGAATTTGTTTTCTAAATATGATGCGTTTTGGGGATGTCCATTCACACCAACCTTTTGTAGTTGAAGCTCTAGCTTGCATATACCACACTGTGTCTTTACCCGGAATAAATGTTGGTAATCCGCAACTCATTTCTTTCTGAAATGATATTGTATCAGTTTTGGCTGTAAAAGTTATTGAAGTCGAAAATCTAAGTTGTGATGCAATGATAAGTTGCTCAGGTATTGCGCTCCACCTACATCTCATTGACAGAGTATCGGGTTCTCTCCAAGATATGACTGTATCATTCATTGGTTCAATCATCATGATTGTTGGTAGTGGAATTGGATCTTCTAATTTTCTGAATGTCCATTGAATTGTCGAACTCCATGCACTCCATCCTTCATTATTTTTTACGCGAATCTGCATATACCAGATAGAATCTTTACCTGGTATTGAAG
>RGCF01000145.1 GCA_009919265.1 Bacteroidota bacterium
GCTGGTGCTGGTGCTGGTGCTGGTGCTGCCGCCGGAGCCGCTTCTTTCGCCTCTGCACCTTCTTCTGTTTCTTTATTTTTCGGCGTTTCCCCTAATTTTGCCAATTGTTTGGCAAATCCATTCAAATTCGTCGTGCTTTCAAGTGTATCTGTTTTCTTTGTTACAATCTTCCCGTCATCTTCAAATGTTCGAATACGAGAAAGCTCATAAATCGACTGCGAAGCACCATCAAAACGCAAACAATCGCCGTTCGCTCCACTTGGACCGTGACCTAACTGATTAAGTAACTTAAAGAAACTCTTCTCCAAATCCGGCGAAATACCGCCCTTATTCTCGTCAAAAAAGTTCTGGATTTGAACAAACCCGTATTTTCGTTCTGTCCCGTGTATTTTATAGGTGTATCCGTAGACCTCTTCACGAAACTCGTCATATGCTTCGCTCTTTACAAACTCCGGATTTTGTAATATATCCGAAATCGACTTGAATACGTCTATCGCGGATTTTTTCCCCTGGTCTTTTTCATTTTCCAAGCTCATACGCGCCTTCTCGAGAGATTTGCGGAGAGTCTTGACAGCTATAATCTTACATCCCATTGTCAGATTTACAATATAAGTATTCGATTCATCCACGACTACCTTTGACTCCGGGTCAGCAGCACCAGAAGCCACGATTTCTGCTTGTTTATTCAACTCGTCCTCTGTAAGCGGGGCGACCTGAAGTTTGAATTCGCTCATATCAATCTTGTTATCACGGTCGAGTTGGTTTAATCGGTTCATCGTATCAATCGACGCGGGTTTGGAATCAACCCCTTCGCCTGACAACTTATATAATCGCGTCGAATCAGGTAAAGGTGGAATCGGTGGTGCTTTGGAGTCATCCTGTAACAATCGGATAGAGATGGCGGTATCTTGTGACTCGTGAAGGACTTGACCCTTTTCACCCGTATAAATATAAAGTCCCGGGTCTTTATTTCCGTAAATTTCGCTATTCGCAATACCCACCATTTCCTTCGGTTCAAAATATAATTTCCGTTTATTTTCAGGAATACTCTTGATGTCTTTCACGAACTTGCCATATAACACACGGCGAAGGTCGAATACAGATGAGTCGTTTTTATTCAATGCCTTATCACCGGCTTTAAGTTCAATTTGAATGTAATAAGGAAGACCTTTCTGGACAAGAAATTGGACGAGACGCCATACGTCATTTACATTTTTACATTCGTGTGGTTCTACACCAATCGATACATCGCCTTTTATCTTGGGGCCCAGTTCAAATACCGGGTTTTCGTTACTCGTGGCCTCGGACGCGGAAGCATCGCCGGTGGCGGTGGCGGCGTCGGCGTCGGCGTCGGCAGCGGGGGCAGCAGCGGCATCAGTAGCAGGGGCAGGAGCAGCGGCAGGGGCAGGGGCAGGAGCAGCATCGGGGGCGGGAGCGGCAGCAGCAGCATCAGGAGCGGCGGCAGGAGCGTCCGTGGCAGGGGCAAGGGCAGGACTCGCCGCTGCTGCTTCTTTTGATGCGTCATCTTTCTTCTTACTTATAATCGAACTAACAATCGCGGCAGCAATCTCGGTAACCAGTTTGATATTATCTAGAGACGACGACGACGACGACGCCGCTTTATTGTCGTCTGTTTTTGTTTCGGGTTCGATAACCTTTACTGGTTCTTGGGCTTCAACAGCCCCTTCGCCTTCTTTCGTGAGACCACCATACTGCCGTTGTTTGCGGCGTTGACGGCGCAGTCGTTTATACTCTTCTTTTAGTTCATTTAATTTCAACGGAGAGATATACTTTTTCAATGTTCGCCGTATGACACTATCCAGTTTTGAAGAATGCTTGTCACCACTGTCAATTTGACGACGACTTTGTCTAAATGTGGTTCTTCGTCCCGATTTATAGTTTTTCTTCCATTTTCGAGCACTTTGATGTTGTTGTTTCCGTATTTTTCTTATCTTATTTCGTGATAATTTCATCCGATTCCATATACATAAATTATATATAATATTATATATAGAATACACATACATCGTAAAAAAGAATACAAATGGCATCTAGAAACAAATCAAACCGCGATGCTCCAGTCAATCTAACATCTGACATAATGCGTAAAGAAGACCGGCAATGTTCATCTACATGCAACTTCTCATATCAATACAATACGAGCACTTGTAATGTATTTCATAAGGGGTCATATCTGCGTATTCCATATGATAGTGGCAGTGGCGGGATTTATCCGGCCAAGTATAATGGTGTAGATTATAAAGTAGAGCATATCCATATTCATCAGCCATCGTTACATCGATATGACGGTGCTCTCGCGGATGCTGAGATACTTGCGTATCACTCCAGTGCCGATGGTCGCAATTTAATTGTATCGATTCCGATAAATATTGGCAATGGCTCTGGAAAACAAAGCTCCGATATAATGAATACGATATTACAGAGTTTACCTAGCCGTTCAAGTAGCGGCGGAAAGTATATCTCTGATGTAAACAATTTCAATTTAGGCAACCTTATTCCAAAAGAGGGGTTTTTCACTTATGTTGGCCGTCATTTATTACCGCAATATACCGGTGTATATAACTATATCGTCTATCACAAAAAGGACGCGATACTCGTGTTCCGCGACTCATTGGCGAGTTTGAATGATACAAACCGAGATACATCTATCACCAAAACGCCGCCTATCCCCGAGAGTAAAATGCCCAAAAATATGTATTATTACAATAAGCGGGGTGCAAATAACGCGAAAGGGAATGGTGATATTTATATCAAATGTAATCCAACCGGCGAAGACGGAACTGTGTTGTATCAGCAGTCGGCGAACAACGGTGAGCTCGGTAGTTTGGCGGAACTCGATTTGAGTAAATTCGGGCTAAGTTGGGAGGCCGTTATGCAAAACGACATCTTTCGCACGCTCATTGGAACATTGGTCGGTCTTTGTATTGCAGCCATTCTCTTTTATTTGTTCCGGTTCATTTTTAATAGGATTGGGAATAAAATAAATACGATGGGTGAGTCGATGTCACAAAGCGGCGGCGGTGGCGGTGGCGGCAGAGGCAATGGCCCTGTAAACGATTTCGAGACATTCTGGTAGTCGTCGTCGTCTTCGTCGTCGTCGTGTATTTGTTTTGATAAAATGTGTTATATCAAAACAACAGTAATCGCCGGCGGCAGCGGGCAGCGGGCAGCGGGCGTCCCGACATTAAATCGGGCCATCGTAATCCGGCTCGACAGCACCGTGAAGGTCGCCAAGAACAGGCTGAAAAGAACCACCATCCGAGAGACCAGCATTCTGGTCATTTGGAGCAATGTTGACAAGACTATTTACAAGTTCTTCTTCGAGAGTTCTCTCGGATACCGGGTTCATTGCAGTCATAATTTGCTGCTTCCTCTCCTCCGTCGGCGAAAAGGTTTCAATACCATAAACACCCGTCGCACGGCTAGACCTGCGAATAAATTCATATGCCGCCAAAAATCCTAAAATACCAACGACCGGGTTTGTGCTTAAAAAGAGAGTAATCGCGAGAATTACGACAATGACCTGACCAACTGTGCTTTCGGCGTATTCAGCAAGAGCCAAAGGAACGGATGGCGTAAAGACGATATATAAAATCAAGAGAACGAAAATCACCATTTCGTGCTGCTTTTCTTGACGCATTAATGTGCGAAAAGTGTCCATCTATGTATGTATATATAAAGAATAGTTATTATTAGTATAGAATATATTATTCTAAAACTAAATCAAATACAATTGAAATCTCTCGACAATTCAAAACTATAAGAATAACAATGACCGCCGCTGCCGCCGCCACCACCGCCACCACCGCCGCTCCTGCGTCGTATTTCGGCCCGCGAGGATATACGCTCCTTAAAGAATGTATGGAAGCGGACGATATGAAATTACTGAGAGATGAACTTACGGTGGGAGCATATGTTCCTAAAGCACCTGTCCAACCACCTAAATTCCCGATTTATCGCGAATGTTCTAAAAAAATATATATTCCGCGGTTTTATGGAACGAAAATATATGGTCCGCCTGAAGAAACGCGGATTCCGCCTGGGTCATCAGTCGCGGATTCTCTCGTATTCTCTGGAGAGATGCGTGAATACCAGAATGTCATCGTGGAAAAGTATATACAACAAGTCACCAAACCTGAAAACGCCGGGATGGGTGGAGGCGGGCTTCTCGATGTAGACCCGGGCAAAGGAAAGACGGTTATGGCGTTGAATATCATCTCTCGACTTCGCTTGAAAACTCTCGTCATCGTCCATAAAAGCTTCCTTTTAAATCAATGGATTGAGAGAATACAGCAGTTCTTACCGGCAGCACGAGTTGGAATGATACAAGGGCAAATTCTAGACATCGACGATAAAGATATTGTCATTGGGATGCTTCAGTCGCTTTCAATGAAAGAGTATCCGAGAGACCTATTCGACACATTTGGTCTCTCTGTATACGACGAATGTCATCATATGTCGGCGGAAGTGTTTTGCCGGTGTATGATGAAGGTGGTTACGAAATACACTCTCGGTTTATCCGGCACAATGGTGCGCAAAGACGGGCTTACGAAAGTATTTAAATATTTCCTGGGCGATGTGGTTCATAAGGAGAAAAATGACACGACATCTCACGCGGTTATTGTGAAGGGAATACAGTATAAGGTGGATGATGCCGAATTCAATGAAACCGAATACGACTATCGAGGCAACCCGAAATTCAGCACGATGATATCTAAAGTGTGTAATTATAACCGGCGAAGCGAATTTATATTGGATGTGCTACAAAATGAATTGGCGACCAACCCCGACCAACAAGTAATGATACTGGCGCATAACCGGTCTTTACTCGAGTATTTTCACGAAGCAATAGAACACCGGAAAATCGCGACCGTCGGGTATTATGTAGGCGGAATGAAAGAGGCGGCGCTAAAACTGAGCGAGAGTAAGAAGGTGATTATTGCGACTTATGCAATGGCGTCGGAGGGGTTGGACATCAAGACGTTGACCACACTGATTATGGCGTCGCCGAAGACGGATGTATGTCAGTCGGTTGGTCGTATTCTGCGCGTAAAACACGCGTCGCCTCTCGTGATTGACATTATCGACCCACAAGATGTATTTCGGGCACAATGGCTAAAACGACAGACATACTATATCAAACAAAAATATAAGATTGTGATGACGGATACAGAAGGGTATTATAAGAATGCGTGGACAGTGAAATATACGCCGCCTAAAGTAGCAGCGGCGGCGGCAGCGGCGGCACGAGACGCCGAACTAGCGAATGCCGATATTATTGAAATCGATGAAGAGACGGGAAATCTCTCGGTGACGACAGAAGTGAATGCAAAAAACAAAATGAAATCAACCATTCCGAAGACGAATGGGAAATGCTTGATACAGCTAGTGGAGTGAAACGACCCGCGGAGCCAACGCCGGAAATTACTGAACCGGATGACAGCTATTATAAGCAGTATAAGGTGCAGGATTTGCTAATGCTGTAGTTGCCGGACCGACTTCTGTTCCTGAACCAGCGACAGAATACGCAGCATTCGCGAACATACTTCCGCCGTGTTGATGATTGCGTTGTGTTTTTCTCACCTTTTTATTACAGCATTTCTTCTTGCCCCTACCACCGACACCAGTAATAATATCACACTTACACTTCTTACACTTCGTAATGCGGCGGCGATTGCGGTATGTCGACTTCGACTTCGACCGCGACTTCGACTTTTTTCGCTCACGACGACGACGACTACGGCCGCCGCCCACCATCCCGTCAGCTGAAGAATTAATACCGACAGATACAGGAGCATAGGAACCGCGGGCGTGAACATTCTCCGAGTCGGATACGCTGGGGTTGAATGAATAAAACTGGCTCATACCGCCGCCACCTTGGACAAACGCACGACCGCCTTGACCTTGATACATATTACCAGTTCCACTGTTCTGGGGGATATCTTTGCTAGATAACGCGATACCCGAATTATGCTCGGCTAGAGGATTTGAATGCAAATATGACATTATGATATACTATACATATATTATAATGAAATCGCGTATTGATTATTATTACTTGTAACTCTTATTGGAGCGTCTACGGCAAAACGAACGCTTTGTTCCCCGAGCATACTTACAGCTCTGTCGCAACTTACGACTGTTACATTTCTTCTGTGTTTTTGAACGGCACGGAGATGAACGAAGCCGTGCTAAATATTTCGAGGGGTCTTTGACCGAAAAAGGCTTAACACGCTTTATTTTCTGACCGCTGATAGGAGCAGACGGCTGAAGATTCATATGTTCGTTTCCGAGAGCGATTTTACGCCTTGCCTTACCACCATCACCGCCACTGAGAGGTTCTTCCTGCATTTACTATACTATACTATAGCTAGATAAATAAATTAAGAATCGACGAATCGACGAATCGACGAATCAATCACGGTGACCATCAAACAAAGCATCCACAATCATTAGAAGTCCGCGTTTATCCCTATTCATTGGTTCCTTACTCAACTCGTATAAATGCTCTGGACGCGTTATATTCTCACGACCATCCATCATAATATACGGTGTATATATTCCGTATTCTTTCTCAAATGGGCGTGCGATGTTTCTTACGACATAATCCATCCCAATTTTATAACTATATAAGGATGGCAATATGCAGTTTCTGGCTGTATCTGCAAAATTATGAATATCAAACACAATACCTTTACATATATGCTTGTGTGCCCATATTTCTTCAAATACTTTTCGCGTCTCCTCAATGCCCTCGTGAGAAATTTTTGTATAGACCCACAAGGGGATTGACGGTGACGGTGACGCTGTCGCTGTCGCGGTCGCTGTCGCGGTCGCTGTCGCGGACAGCCGCCCTCGCGTGATATATTCATTATTACCGAATCGTGATGCCTCAATCGTAAGCGTATAATCGTTTACAGCACGAACTTGCGCTGGTGTTTTACACAACATTGGAATACGATGCTCACGCATACTGCGAATGGTGTGTTCGGTGGATGAATTGGATATGGCGTAACACGGTTGAATATACGGCAATACCCGTTTCCATTCTCGTAGTAATGAAGGGACAGAACCAGGAGTGATACGATTCATTTGGTATAAAGATATAGTAAAAATCGTTTATACTCATTTATTCCGGCAAAAATTCACATACCTCGACTCGTGTTGTTTTACTTGCTGTGATGTGATAACCTCACCTCGCTGACTCAAGTCAATCGGAACCCATTTACAAAATCGTTTGTTAAACCGACACACCATCCGGTATTCTTTCGAAAGCGACACATATTTATCTGGCTCCGTGTTTTCAAAGTCGGCCTCATCCTCGCTCTCTTCTAATGCATCGAGACTGTTATTTTCAGTAATCTTTCGAAATAACCGGTTCATCATAACACTTGTTTTATAACTTGGGATATGGGCGAAATTATGAAACACTGGCGACGACGGAGTGCGCGAATTGTCTGGAATTACAAATAATTCGTATACGTCGTTTTGTATATTTGGACGAACGATGAATGTGCTTTGAATATTTGTGAGCATTTCATCCTGCGGAGGAATAAACACCTGGCGTTGATTGTCAATTGAA
>RGCF01000146.1 GCA_009919265.1 Bacteroidota bacterium
CTAACATAAATATTGATAAAGATAGACTTAGAGTATTTGTAATCATAATAGGTAATTGATGTATATTAAAAGCATAAATATCAGACATTATAAGTCCAATAATCCACATAATAAGCATAATATAACTCAAATCTTTAGTTTCTTTGGTTTTTATCATTTTTACAATTTGTGGAAGACCACCTAAAGTTACAATACTACCACCAATAAGTCCTACATACTGTACAGTAGATAACATTTTTCACATGTTATCTAGAAACAAAAATAAATCAAATTTTATATAAAAATAGTTTCTACACCAGTTTCATTAAACATAATTTTTGAAATAGCATATTCTTCACCCCAACGTTGGCAATTCATATCAGGTTGTTTAGTAATAACAGTTTTAGTACCACTTTGTATAATCATACGAGCACATCTAGCACATGGAAAATGCGATACTACACATATACTACCATTCAAAGGTGTTCCATTTCTAGCAGCATTAATAATAGCATTTTCTTCAGCATGATTTATATAAAGATATTTTGTAGGACGTTTCCATCTTTCACTATCACATTCATTTACACCACGAGCAAAACCATTATAACCCATACTACGTATTTCAAGTGAATCTGGTGCCAAAAATGCTGCTCCTACTTTAGTACTCTCATCTTTAGAAAATAATTCTCCAAAGTTTGATACAAACTGATAATATTTTACAGCTTTTTCTTTATTCATAGTAATAAGGTAAATTTTTAGGTACAGGAATCTGACTCATAAACTTGTCGAATAATATCTTACTAGTATTACAATCTAAATCCTTAAATATACTTAGTTGTAATACGCTATTAATTATTTTTATATAATCGCGAATTTCTTCATAATACATAAGATACTTTTTCATTTTATCAATATAATATTCTGAAATTCTTTGATGACTATCTTTATTTTCACATATATATTTTGCTATTTTGTATATTCCTTTATACTCATTGAAAGATAACAACATGAAATGTAAATCTGATTGTAAATATGATCTAAATTCATTCAAAAGTAAATGAAAATTATTTGAATCTAATTTGATATTTCTATTCAATAAATAGATACAGAGTTTATCATTTTTATGTAAAATATAATCTCTTAATTTATTTTGTTTTTTATTACGAGATGGAGTATAAAAAACTGATGTAAAATAAGAATATAAAGAACATCTTACTGAGTCCATTGTATCACAGAAAAATTATAAATATAATAATCAAATTTTACTAAACATTAGCAACAATAGCTCTAGCAAGTTTACGAACGTTTAACCTACCAAAACTAGAATCAACTAGAATATCATTAAATGTACTATTATTTCCTATATTAAATAGCATTTCAGCAACAATCGTTGCACCTTCATACTTTTCTACTATAAGAGAATTATAAATAGAATCATAATTCCAATATTTAACATCTTCTTCAAATTCTTCAATCATATCTGTATAGTAATCTGAAATCAAATCAATCCATATATGATATGATATTTCACCAATAATTTCAGCATATACTTTACGTATAGCTTGATTATTTGAAACAGATATTATATCTTCAAATTTATCAACAGGCATAGGAATAGATTCAATTACACTATTCTCATCCATTTTATAGTTATATATAAATTAAAATTCATTTTTTATATTTTTCATAAACTTTAATCCATTTCCGAATCGTATTATCAGATACACCATATTTTTTACCAACTTTTGTATAAGAAGATGATTTCAAATCTTCTAATAATTGTTCATATGATGGTCTATTATGCAATAGATTATATTTAGATTCAAATCTAAATTTGTTTCTACAATCAAAACATCTTTTTGTTTTATAATCATTAACAGGTTTTGAACAATCACAACAAATATATTTTTTTTGAATTTTAGTATCTTTACAAGCAAATTCGTGTTTAGTCATTTTATTTCGCAATTCAGTAGTATGTGTTTTTTTAGAGAATCCTTTAGTTGAATATACACCATTTTCTAAAATATTATAGCCATCTGGTATAAATGAATTATATTGAATAATATAATTACGTAAGTTATATTCGTTAGTTTCAAGTGTTTCTAATATTTCATATGAAAACTTATGGAAACCATATTCATTCATATCTTTATACAAATCATGGCTTTGATACTTCTCTGAATTCAAATGTTTTTCAAATTCACGCCAACGTCTTTCTATATCAGTAGTTATACCAATAAATTTTTTATTATTAACTGTATTTGTTACACAATAAATATATTTAAGCATTTTGTTATATAAGTTCATTAAGACAAACATCAAATTTTGTAAAATGTTTAATGTGACAATAGATATCAATGATTCACCAGAAATTGTAAAAGATAAATTACAACCACTTATAGATAAAATAACAGATTTGATGCTAAAAAAGTATAAATTTCAATATATGTGTAAAGAGTATTTGTATATACATATGAAAAATGAAGAAAATGAACATAAAACATTTCAAGTAAGCATCAAAGAAAGTATATGATTAATATAGAATATGTCGGCAATTAGAAAGAATAAAGGGGGGAATAGTTCTAGTTCTAATAAAGAATTATTTGATATATTAAATACTGGTTTAAGTAATAATTATGAAGAATCTAAAAATACTAAAAAATACTTCGAAACAGTTAAAAATATCGTTATAAAAAAAACAAATCTTAATTTGAGAGACAATGAAGGTTATACACCATTAATGCGAGCACTAACACACGGAGTTCCAAATTATGAATTAATTGAATTTTTAATTAAACAAGGTGCAGACCCTAAAGTATCATACGAAGATAATAGATATCCAAATAATCCTAATATTATTACACCTATATCAATTATATTAACTAATATTACTGGATATGGTGAATTTAAAGAAGAAAAAAAAGAAGAACACAATACAATGAATGATTTTAAAGAACGTTTTAAAATATTAAAATATTTAGCATCATTTTATACTCCTAGTGAACTTAGTAAAATATCAGTATTAGATGAGAAGAATATAGTAGATTATATTTTAAATTATCATAGTTCTTTAAATGAAACTATTAGATATGAATTATTTAAATTTATATTGGAAAACCAAGCGATACAGGATTCCGAATACTATGAAGAAAAAATTAAAATAATAAATGGTAAACATGGTTTATCTAACAAAGAAAAATTTCTTAAATTACTTACAAAGCTTGAAGGTTTAACAAAGAAAGTAAGAACAGATTATTCAAAACTATATAATACACTACCAGAACATTTAAGAAAAGCACAAAATATACCAACACCAGAACACTTATTTACAAAATAACTTGATATAAAGAAAAATCTTATATATTAAATGTATTCAAGATGCTTGAATGTGTTATATGTAATGAAACTCTAATTCATGGTGATAAACTATTTGCATGTAACCATGGTTGTCATGAAAAATGTATAACATTATGGTATATAGATTATACAAATAATAATTGTCCGAAATGTGATGAATCAAAAAGAAAACATACGGAGAACTTATCGAAATTTCATAATAGAATTAAAGAATTAGAAAGTTTTGGCTTAGAGATTAAGGATAAACAAGAACAAAAAGAAGCATTGGCAAAATTTACACAAGAAAAAATGAGTTAAAGTGAAATATCATAAGCGGTCTTTTCTAAATAATCTTCTTTTTGTGTTTCTTTAATATGAATATTAAAAATAGATGTTAATAAATTGTAGCTACAAACGTGGTCTATATGATTACTGAAACCTACACCAGTAGTGTGACCTACTAATTTACAATTTAAAACGAGTAATGATTCTAATTGATAATCTACTTTATATTCAGATGTAGTCAAAGTAGAAGTTTTATCATAATTACATGTATTTTTAATAATTAATAGAACAAATCTATCATTTCCACGATATAATTGTAATAGATTTCTTAAACTAAGAATATCATCACTATTAAATTGTGGTTCATAAAATTCATTATAAATAAATAAAACGATTTCGTCATTCGGTAAGTTTTTTAGATTTTTGAAACGTTGAATACATCTTTCATAATATGCTTTATGTTGTGGAGTACGTGGATTAAAATGATGAAACATGTGAGAACCGTATAAAGCATGACCACATCTCATATTATTTTTATCAGCATGGTCAATTAAAAATTCAGGATTGATAAATGTATCGAAATTGGAATTAAGGATGTTAACAACATCTTTAAATTTAATACTAATCCAGTCAAAAGGACATGAATATTTTTTAAACCCACAGTTTTTTAAGAACATAGATGTATGACAATTACATCCTAAAGAGATAATATGAGATATTTTTATTTTTTCTTTCATTATAATTTATTTATTATAATAAAGTCTTATATATTAGCACAAATAAAAACATTTCCTATAAAAACAGTTGGTTGCATATTATTATGAGAATCACCTTCACCGGTTGAGTTAGTAGTAATTGTATGTGTATGATTACCATTTGTCGATGTACTTATATCAACAGGTGAAGTAGAAAAACCACCATTTGGTCTTCTCCATACTAAATCATTATCATAATCTGTACTTGAACTAGTACCATACATACCACCACCTGCGCCTCTATTTTCTGCAAAATATGCATCATTATAGGCATGATTATGATTACCTGAAGTATTTGTTGTACCAGTATGTGTATGTGAAGGTATTTCATTTACAGTTAAAGTATGTGTTTCTGTACCAATTAGATTACCTAGATTTCTATATGTAAGACCTGAACCGGCGCCAATCATACCACAAACACGACCACGTGAATCAGGTAAATTAAAAGTAGTGATACCATCACCTGCACCGAATGAAGTACCAATTAAAGCAAATAAATCAGAATATGCATCACGGTAGACTTGACGTCCGTCGCATAAAAGCCAACCATCAAAATCTTCTAAACGAACAGACCATTTAATATCACCAACAGCAACAACAGTAGATGAAGATAAACTCATAGATTCAGGTTTTTGAGGTGTATAAGCATTTACAATATGTGCAATTATACCTGTATATTGTGTTTGAAGGAATATAGATGTATTCAGTGTCGTATCAAGTACATAAAATACAAATGTGTATTTAGTATCAGCATTTAAATTTAATGTATATGTTCTTATTGATGAAGAATTACCAGTAATAGTATGTTGAACTGCTGCATTTGTATTTGCTTGTACATAAAGATTAATAGGTGAATTAGTAGTACATAAGAAACGAAGAGTGTATGTACCACTGGTAGTTACATATACTTTAGTAGAAACAATAATAACATAGGTAGACATATGGAATGGAATCATATTATAGTTAACACTATTAATCGTTTTAACGACAGAAGATTTATTGTTACGAGAGAATAATGTAGTTTGAATAGAAGTATTAAGAAGGTCTTCAGCTTCATTAAAATTAGTTGGTGGTGTAGAACGATTTATATAATACCATGTTTCTATATTCATTTATTCTACTATAATGCGTCAAAATATAAATATTATACGATATAATAGTAATATGAATACTGAAAAGAAAACACCAACTACAACTATACGTAATGTATATTTATCAACTGACCAACGTGATACATCAATGTATCCGTCTGCATCAGATTTTACAGTAGATTTACCAGTAACTTTAAAACAGGTATATGGTATATCAATAAGAAACTATAAATTTACACCAGAATCACTGATAAATAGCAATAATTCAACAGTATCTTTTGGTGGTTTAACAGACAGTACAGTATTAAATGGAACTATATCAATACCACCTGGTGATTATTCACAAGATATTAATGCACTTATAGCAGCTGTTAATAATGAATTATCATCATATCAAGTACAATTTACATTAGTGAATGGAAATGTAGTATTTGGATTTTCAGGTTCATATATAAATAAATATTTCTATATTCCATATTGTAAATTATTAAGTATATTAGGTTATACAAATGGTGTATGTATATATAGAACAGAAGAATTACCAGAGAATTTACCACAAACAGTGATACCATCTGAATCAACAGGTGCTGCAGCAACATCTGCACAAGTAATAAATAATACAGATTTAATACTACGTATAAATGGTGTAGAAACTATAATATCTGCAAATAGTTCTGCTAATCGTGCAACAGCTGTTCTAATGGCAACACGTTCTCCAAATGCAACTTTAGAAAACATACAAAAATCAATGTATCCTTTACTTCAAGTACAATCACGTATTCAACGTCTTCAAGTTCAACTTCTGAATGTAGATGGTGAATTCTATGATTTTAATAATGACCCAGCAAGTTTTATATTAGAGTTTCATCATTTTGCAGATGTAGATATTATGTAGCTACATTGAAATACGTGTTAAAAGTATTATCGTAAGCAAAAGTTGAATCATAAAATACTAAAGCATTTAAATCATCATTTCTTTCAACAACTAATTTAATTTGTGTTGTAGCATCCAACCATGTAAAAGCATATAATTTATATTTATGTTTTTGAACAGTTAATTCTCTATATCGTACTTGTTTAGGAATTCCTAAATTCACATATCCATCATAACTATTGTAAGATTGTACTTTTGGTATATTTTCTATTTTTTCTTTTAACACATTTGGCACTTTTAGATGTGTATAAATACCTAATATACGACGTGTATCTATATCGAGAAAACGGATTATTTTATATTGTAACTCTATCGGCAAATCTTTTATTTGCATATTAATTTGTAGCTACATTTTTATTCTTATATAATTTAGTAAATAGTTGTTCTTGAGAAATAAATCATATTGTTACCATTTGTCCATGTCCAACGAAATAATTTATATTTATGTCTTCTAAGTGTTCTATTTCTATACTTCATCTCTATAATAGGACCTAAATTTACAAAAGCATATAAACTATTATAACATATCGGTTTTGGTATATTATCTATTTTTTCTTTTAACACATTTGGCACTTTTAGATGTGTATAAATACCTAATATACGACGTGTATCTATATCCAGCAAACGGATTATTTTATATTGTAACTCTATCGGCAAATCTTTTATTTCCATTTTTTCCTTAAATTATTTAAGGAAAAAAATGAGTTTTTATTTTTTGTTTTTACAAAAAATGTACAAAGAGGGCGATTTCTCATTTATATCTCATAAATTAACACGTGCTTGTTATGAGGATGCATGGACAACAATTCATAAAGTGAATGGTGCAATAGAATATTTGAAAAATAAGAATATCAATAAGCCTTGGATGTTTATAAATGATGCTGAAGCAAATAATATTATGAATGAATTGAGTATGTATCATTTTCACTCTGGTGCATCTCTGTCACTTACAATGAGACAAATGGAGACAATTGTAAAATATGGTTGGGATACGTATGTTGAATCTGAAATAAAGACAAAGAATGTATAAAATATAAAATGATGTATAAAGTTGAAAAAGATGAAATTAAAGGGCGAAAAATTGTAGCTACAAAATTTATTCCAAAAAATACGATAATTATTAAAGAGAAACCTTTTATTGTTGGCGAGGATGCATATGATATTTTGTATTATTTATTTACATCAGATGATGAAGAATTAATGGATAAAT
>RGCF01000147.1 GCA_009919265.1 Bacteroidota bacterium
TCGAGCATTGCCTAGTGATGAAAGCGGAGATGTTCTTCCTTGCATGAATAAACCACCTGTCAACATTGGAGCATATTGATTAAAGGTATAGAGTCTGTCATCTTTCAAACCTTGATAATTCAAGACAAATGGTTCGCGACCTGCTTCCAATCCTACTGCAATATGTTCACCCAGTGACCATGCAAATGTCAAGCGTGTATTATCAAGGATGCCAAGTTGCTCTCGAATACCTGTGAATGCAGGTGATTGCAATGTGGAAAGAGTTCTGAATTGCAACCAAAATTGTGGGTATATCTGTTGGGTCTGTTCTGAAAGAGCAATCGGTGTCTTCACTTCTGTAGTCGATGGAATTTCAGTGATCAATGATTGTTGTTCAATCGTGCTATTTTGTTGCTGAATACCTGATTCAGGTTTTGACTGAGTTGCCAGTCCTTGTTCTACATGTTCAGGTATATCAGTAGAGAGATTGCTACCTTGATTCACTGATATTGGTGGCAATGTGAGCATTGGTGTCACGCTTGCAGTATTGAGTGTTCTGTCTTTATAGATCACTCGCACCGGTGATTTCTGTTGTAATATAATTTGCGGTACTTGAGAGGAAATGCCAATTGATCTCAATGGTGCAACAGTACCTTGCGATGATGCATGACGCATCATATTCATGAGTTCATTGCGTTCATTTCCATCGAAACGATTTGCAATGCCATAACCACAAGCCAAACCAAGAGCAAGAAATGCCAATGGTAATAATGTCTTTTTCCAATGAGATGATTGCTCAGGAATATGTGTATTCATGCCCAATCTCGAAAAGACCTCATCTTTTGCACTAATTGGTGGAGTGAATGCTTCCACATCATGTGGAATCACATTGCGCATGGTGACAAGTTCACGCATCGTGCTGCGCGAATCTTCTTCATTCGAAGCCAAAGATTGAAACATTGCATCTTCTTGCTCAATCGGCAATTCGCCATCGAGATAAGAAATCAATTGTTCATCAATGTGTTCTGGTTTTGGTGTTTGATTCATATCAATTCGATCATTGTGTTCAGTGTTGAGAAAGATCCGCCACATAAGGTGCGAGAATCTCTCTAATTTTTTGCTTTGCTCGGAAAATTCTGATTTTCACAGATGACAAAGATGTCTCGGTCAAATCAGCAATTTCTTGATAACTCAAACCTTCATATTCGCGAAGGACAAATGCTTCCTTATAATCACCGGGCAATTGCTCCATTGCTTTTGTAATCAATTCAAGCAATTCTTTTTTTTCATGAGGCATGTCCGAATACAAGGGAAGATGGAACTCTTCCAAACTCACATGTCCTTTTTGCCCGCGTTGCATATTCAAACAAAGATTCCGTGCTATTCTCAATAAATATGCAGGAACATTAGTCATCTCTCTTTCCTGCTGGGCACTATTGAAAAACTTCACGAATGTATCCTGAAATGCATCTTGCGCCCGATCATAATCACCCAGAATTCTTCTGCAATACGCAAAGATTCGTGGTGAATACCGAGCATATAACTCCGCAAATGCCTGCTCTGAAATGGGTTTACCCCTTCTAAGCATGGCATAAAGTTCTATGTCGGAATGTTGAGCAAGAAATAAAGGGGATAGTGAATGGTCATCCTCTTTTCCAATGATGTGCCGCTTTGCTATTTTTGGTTATTCAATGAAGGGTTGTTTCACTCAATTTTCCGGGAATTATGGACATTTTTCAGATTTTTCTTACTCCAGAGGGACTATTCAGCTTATTGACTCTTTCAATGCTGGAAATAGCATTGGGAATCGACAATGTTATCTTTGTTTCTATAATTATAGGCAAATTACCCAAAGAACGCCATAATTCAGCAAGAAGACTGTGGATTATTGGTGCATTGATCTTACGATTTTGCCTATTGATGAGCATTTCATATTTGGCGGGGCTTATTTACCCCATCTTTTCATTGTTTGGTCATGCATTTACAGGTAGGGACTTAATCATGATGTTTGGTGGATTATTCCTCCTAGCCAAAAGTACATTGGAGATTCACACCAAATTGGAAGGAATAGATCATGAGCAAGAGGCAACAAAGAAAGTTGGAGCTCGAGCATTTGGAATGGTTATTGGACAAGTATTGCTTATTGATTTGGTATTTTCCCTCGACTCTGTCATCACGGCCATTGGTCTAGCCAATCATATTCCCATTATGGTTGCTGCAATTGTGATTGCTTTGGCGATAATGCTTCTTTCATCAAGTTCGATTAGTGCATTTGTGGACAGACATCCCACACTTAAAATACTTGCTTTATCATTTTTATTGATGGTAGGTTTAACATTATTCGTTGAAGGATTCGGCGTCCATGTTCCGAAAGGATATATATATTCTGCCATGGCTTTTTCCTTATTGGTTGAAACATTGAATATTCGTTTGAGAAAAAAAACTCAAACTCCACCCGTTCATTTACGGTGATCCATGTCTAGCAAAGCACATGTTCATGCAGATAGAATTGCAAATGTGGGCATGACCATTTTTTCTGAGATGACTCGGCTTGCGCAAGAACACAATGCCGTGAATCTTGGACAAGGCTTTCCGGATTTTGATGGTCCGCAAGAAATAAAAAGACTTGCCATGGAAGCCATTGCATCAGGCAAAAATCAATATGCACCGATGATTGGATTGCCTGCATTGCGTCGAGCAATTGCCAGACATCAAGCACGCTTTTATGTGCATGAAGTTGATCCTGATTTGGAAGTGACAGTCACTACAGGCGCAACGGAGGGATTGCTGTGCACATTGCTTGCATTCATCAATCCCGGTGATGAAGTTATTGTCTTTGAACCCTGCTATGATTCTTATGTACCCGTTATCCGCATGGCAGGCGGAATACCGGTCCCTGTGACATTGCATGAGCCCTTATTCAAGTTCAATCATCATGAATTGCGTGAGGCATTCACGCACAAAACCAAAGCAATCATCATCAATACACCGCATAATCCAACCGGGATGATGTTCAATCAATTGGAATTGGGATTTATTTCTGATTTGTGTCAAGAATTCAATGTTCTTGCAATCATGGATGAAGTGTATGAGCATATCGTATTCGATCAGCATGGTCATGTACAAATGAGATCTTTACCTGATATGAAACATCGCACAATTACCATTTCAAGTCTTGGAAAAACATGTTCATTCACCGGCTGGAAAATTGGTTGGGTGATTGCTCCGGAAGAATTGACTCTTCATATCAGAAATGTGCATCAATACACCGTATTTTCTACGGCCACGCCATTTCAAGGAGCTGCAGCAGCTGCATTGGATTTACCAGATTCATTCTTTTCCGGATTGATTGACATGTATCGAGAGAAGAGGGATTTTCTTGCTCATGCACTTGCAGGGGCTGGACTGCATCCCATCTTGCCGGATGGCGCTTATTTCATTTTGGCCGATACTTCGGAATATCCATTCCCCAATATGCGAGCTTTTTCTTCGTGGTTGATCAAGGAAATAGGCATCGCTTGCATCCCCAATTCAAGTTTTTACCTTCAACCTGAAAGAGCCGGGAATTATGTCCGATTCTGCTTTTGCAAGAATAATCAAACATTGGAATTGGCTGCTGAACGACTCTCACTCATGCGCTCCTAAGGCTGACTGTTCCGCTTGTAAGGGCAAAGCTAGCTTGCTTGTCCATTAAGAGAGATGGAATTTGCAGATATCACCATATTCATTCAATCGCATCGGTGGTATTTTTTGTAATTTAGTAGCCATTACATTTCATAACAATCATCAATAGGTATAGAACATGTCTCAACCACTGCATATCACCGATGAAAACTTTGATGCAGAAGTTTTGAATTCCGATAAACCCGTTCTTGTGGACTTCTGGGCCACATGGTGTGGACCATGCCGCATGATCGCACCAATCATAGAAGATTTGGCGAAAGATTATGATGGGAAAGCAGTCATCGGGAAATTGGATGTCGACAATAATCAACAATCAGCAGAGAAATTTGGCATTCGCTCAATTCCTACGATTTTGATTTTCAAAGGTGGTCAATTGGTCGATACAATCATTGGTGCAGTTGGCAAACCATATATCACCGAGCGCCTTGAAGCTCACATGAATTAATTGGATTGCATATAGTATGAGTAGGCCTGAACTTCTATCGCAAGATGCTTTGCGACATCACTTGATTCTCCTGCCAACTTGGGAATCCGATGGAACAACAATTCGCAAAACATTTGTCTTGCAAAACTTTGTTTCTGCGATTGGTTTTGTAAATGCAATCGCCATCATTGCTGAAACCATGGATCATCATCCCGATATACGAATCTATGGATGGAATAAAGTTGATATCGCAATCAGCACGCATGATCAAGGTGGATTAACTGAATTGGACATGGATTTGGCGAGTAAAATCGATGCAATTTCTTTGTGAATTCATACTCAGACAATGAAATCTTTTGGGCAACCCTTGCTTTGTCAGTGGTTGCTTTTTTTTATCATCAATCATATACTATCATGAATCCGATCATTGCAGATGTTCATGCGCGTGAAATACTTGATTCTCGAGGCAATCCAACCATCGAAGTAGATGTGATTCTCGAAGATGGCTCATTTGGCAGTGCTGCAGTTCCATCTGGCGCAAGCACTGGCGAACACGAGGCATGTGAATTGAGAGATGGCGATTCTTCGCGATATGGGGGAAAAGGGACACAAAAAGCCGTTGAGAATGTCAATACAATAATTGCCGAAGCTTTAGAAGACATGGATGCCGATGATCAGCATGAAATCGATGAATTGCTGATTGATTTGGATGGCACTGCAAATAAATCTCATTTGGGTGCAAATGCAATTTTGGGAGTGTCCATGGCTGTCGCAAAAGCTGCGGCCGCAAGTTATGGAACACCACTATATCGATATCTCGGTGGCATTGTTGGAAATACATTGCCTGTTCCGATGATGAATATTTTGAATGGTGGCAAACATGCAGACAATACAGTTGACATTCAAGAATTCATGGTGATGCCTGTAGGCGCCGATACATTTTCTGAAGCCCTACGCATGGGAACGGAAATTTTCCATGCATTGCGTTCTGTATTGAAAAAACATAATTATAATACTTCCGTTGGTGATGAAGGTGGTTTTGCTCCTTCATTGAAATCAAATGAAGAGGCATTCGATGTGATTATGAATGCAATTCTTGCAGCCGGACTACAGCCCGGTGAAGATATTGTTCTCGCAATTGATGTCGCTGCAAGTGAAATGTATAAGGATGGAATCTATCAGATGTATAAGTCAGGTGGTGCATCCAAAACAGCAGAAGAAATGGTTACATGGTATGCGTCGATGTGCGATCAATATCCTTTGTTTTCAATTGAAGACGGCATGGGAGAAAATGATTGGTCCGGTTGGGCGATGCTCACAGAGGCATTGTCAAGTAAAGGCGTGCAACTCGTTGGCGATGATTTATTTGTTACCAATCCTGCATTTCTTCAAAGAGGAATAGATGAAAACATTGCAAATGCAATTTTGATCAAAGTCAATCAAATTGGAACATTAACTGAAACTTTGCATACGATTGCCTTGGCAAAAGAACATCAATATGGAACAATTATTTCGCATCGTTCCGGCGAGACTGAAGATGTCACGATTGCAGACATCGCAGTTGCGACCAATGCCGGTCAAATCAAAACCGGAGCGCCAAGTCGCACGGATCGCGTTGCCAAGTATAATCAACTATTGAGAATTGAAGAAGAACTTGGAAGTTCTGCCCGATATGCTGGAATGTCCATACTTTGATAGAATTGCTTAATCACCACAATTGAAGCGAGATTGATATGAATATTGTCTTTGGAACTGATGGATGGCGCGGGATCATAGCTCGCGACTTCACCTATGACAATCTTTCTTTGGTTGCAACTGCAACCGCGAACTATATCACGCGAATCGGAGATAAAAATCCTTCCGCAGTGATTGGATATGACACGCGATTCATGTCTAGAGAATTTGCAGAAGAAACCGCGCGCATTTTTGCTTCGCATGGCATCACTGTACATTTGACGCAGGATATTTCATCAACACCTCAAGTATCATTTCACACAAAACAGAAAGGTTCCGTTCTTGGAATCGTAATCACTGCAAGTCATAATCCTCCAATCTATAGCGGATTCAAAGTGAAGGGTCGCTTTGGTGGCCCAGCATATCCAGAAGAAATAGCTGAGATTGAGAAGGAATTAGAAAAATTGGGAAATAAACTTCCTAAAGCTCCTGCCAAAACACTGGAAGAGTATATTCTTGATCGCATGATTCGACCCTTCGATGCACAAGAATCCTATTTGCGTTATATCAGAAAGAAAATCGATCTTGATTTGATCAATGATTCCGGATATTCTGTGCTGCTGGATGCGATGTATGGCGCAGGACAAAATATTCTTCCGAAAGTATTGAACAATGTGACTGAATTGCATGCCGAAGTGAATCCCACATTTGGTGAAGTCAAACATCCGGAACCAATTCCACATAATCTTCATGAATTTCTTGATCATATGAAATCGGGGAAATTCGATATTGGTATTGCTACTGATGGTGATGCCGACAGACTAGGTGCAGCTGATGATCAAGGTAACTTTGTTGATTCGCAAAAGTTGTTCATGTTACTCCTCAAATATGTTTGGGAAATCAAGAAGAAGCGCGGTGCTGTCGTGAAAACGGTTTCTGTTACTTCGATGGTTGAGAAATATTGCATTAAACATTCCATACCATTGCATGAAACGCCAGTTGGTTTCAAGTATGTGGCAAAATTCATGAATGAAGAAAAGATCATTGTAGGTGGTGAGGAGTCCGGCGGGCTCGGCACGATGTTGCATATTCCCGAACGCGATGGAATATTCAATGGATTATTGCTTATTGAAATGATGGCAATGCGAAAAAAAACACTGCGTGAATTATGCGATGAATTGGATGAAGAGTTTGGACCCCACAGATATATGCGCAAGGATGTGCACGTGACTGCTCAACAGAAGAAAGCTATTCTTGCGGCTTGTGCGAAAGGTCCGACGAAGATTGGAAGATTTCCCGTCATTGGATCAAATACCAGAGATGGTTTCAAGTTTTTTGTAGACAATGGTTGGCTACTTATCAGAGCTTCCGGTACAGAGCCACTCATACGATTTTATGCAGAAGCGGAATCGATGGGGAAAGTCAATGAATTGCTTGAAGAAGGTATCAAATTACATTGACAAATTCGGTATAGCTCATGAAACAGGAGAAAGACATTCTCGCTCGATATCTGGCTCAGCAGAAAGAAATTTTGGGTCCGAACATTTTTATTGAGTCAACACCGAATACTGTTCAATCACATGCATTACAGCGAGAACAAAAGGAAAGCATCATGAGCATCAATCCTGAATGGAACGATTCACATACATTGCCGATTTTGCATGATGCCATCCATACATGCATGGAATGCCGATTGGGGAGTACACGCAATTCATTTGTCTTTGGATCTGGAAATCCCAATGCCGACATCATGATCATCGGAGAAGC
>RGCF01000148.1 GCA_009919265.1 Bacteroidota bacterium
TTGATACTTCACGGTATAAATTATTTTTTATTGTGTCTAGTCTTCTTAGTCCTGGCTTTACGCTTCTTCTTAGAACCACCCTGTGCACCCTTAGGAACCTTGACACCAGCATATTCACGAATTAAATTAGCGGGTCCATTACCGGGTTTCGCACTTTGACCAGTTATGTTTTCGTAAGCCCTGCGCAATTCGTAGTTTCTTGCCTTGGAGTTTATGACACTGGGCAATGTTTTCTTTAATTTACTTCTGCTAATAGGCATTGTTGTACCCACCAATCCTTTATCTATTTCTAGAATCCCCTTAACAGAATCAATGCGAACATTACATTCAGGGATTGTTCCAGGCGATTCATAACATTTAATAACTGTTCCAGTAAAAATATTATTAGAGATCTCCCAACTCACCTTATCTCCTGATACAAAGTCCGACATTCTATATGTTATTCAGATATTGCTGCCATCTTTCTCTTGACTCTTTTTTCAAACCATTCAGACTTTCAATGACCTTTTCGTCGGGCATACCCTTTTCCATTTTATCTAATACATTCTTCCAAGACCCATAATGTTTTACACGGGCCAAGGCCGTATCAAACTTCATATACCCACCTTTACCCTGAGAGTAACATCTGTCCCATCCAGCCAAGAAACTCGCATCTTGTAACATGGTCAAAGAAATCCCCCAATTATCGCAGACGGCCTCTACAGATATATCTTCAATAATCCAATCTCTTCTAATATTCATAATTCTCCAAATTCTGGGGGCCCCCATGACAAACATATCTGAATCAAGGGATACTATCACGTCTATATCCTTTGAAAATGCCATTTCTAGTAATAAATCATCAGCCTCTCCTTTCGCGTGAACAAATGTTGTATTCGCGAGCTTTTCTTGAACTTCCTTTTTTAAATTAGCGGTTAAATGCCATCCCTGCCAACTGAATGATTGTATGGCAGCCTTAATATGTTTGATATCAGTATCACTGAGTTCGGAACCGTATTCTTCCAAGTACTTTTCTAAATCACTTTTTTTATCTAAGGCTGAATCACGGATAGATCGGCGTTCGCCGATAATGTCTCTCTTTTCTTTTGGTGCAACCCCATCCCAGACGCATGTTATTGTATGACCCTTTGCAGACCATGAATTAACTAACGCTATGAATTCGTCAATACAGGACCTATATGTGTAAAGAAGACTAAGCATATCAATACCGAGTTTTAGAGGTTCATCTATCTTTGTAGGCTCTATTCGCTTGAATAGCCCTCTAAAATGTGTCCATACACCGCGTACACCCATGATAGTTTATTGTATTGCTATATTTTACAATATATAGCAACTCAATTTTATAAGTGATATGATGAATTACTTTAACGAACCATTTCCTCATCCCATTCAGGTGTGGTAAAACGCAGAGATATAGTCGGTACAGTTGCCATATTCATATATCCTCGCAGGAATCCCATGGTATTTAATAATGCCATTTTACCGGTCATATACCTCCACGCATAATCACGCGGTCCATGTACATTGCGTTCTACACGTAACGAGTTAGCCTGCTCGGTCATCCAGGCCACTTGCTTTCTCCAGAGTGTATTGAATTTTGTGGAACTCCCCTTACTCAGCAAAGCACATAAAAAGATTTCAGTCCATGCCTCTGTATGGACCTCTAAGTCTTCAACACTCTTCTCTTTATCAAAACACGCAGTATGTAGCAACTCGTGTAGAAGTACACGGGTGGCCTCTTCAAATCGGTAAATTACGACGACTTCCTGGTGGCATATATAGGAAAATCCCCCATTAATATCTTGGGCTTTTAACTCGCGAGCTTTGGATGTAGGATCAACGCGAGGCCTCGGATCTGCGTATAGTAGGGTGTAACCGATTGGATGATCAATCGCCTGGAATATACGTGCCCACGTGCTCCATGGAATCTGAGACCACTGCTCCTCTGTTCCTAGAAACAAGACGCGAGTACGGCCAGGGAGTTCTCGGACTTTCAAGACGACCCCTGACTCCTCATTTTTCCATTTAGTCATCATATCTTCACGGAAATTCACTTCATCAATTGCGGAATCAAGTTCGGCGTAACGCTTTAACATAGCAGTATCCTCTAGGCGTGGTGAATCGTCAATCCACTCTTCTTTTTTAACAGCCCACACATGTTTAGCCATATCTAAGAGGGGGTCTTTCCAAAATGAATGTAATGCCGGAGGCATCTTCTATCCTGTATCGCTTAATATTTAATTTAATGGCCGTGTAATTAACTTTGATACTTCACGGTATCCACTAAAATATCATACAATGATGCGAAAAGGCTTTCCCATGCTATGGGAATACGGTAAGAAGTCAGAGTATGCCCGGTCGCGGTATTCGGGGAATTCACTAGGCATTCTAGAATCTTATGAGTCGTAGAAGGGCCTAATTCGTCTTTGTGTTCTAAGACCAATTCCAGGATAATTTGGTGAATATCAAACCATCGGACGTTTCGTTGTAGAATGGAGTACACACAATT
Source organism: Bacteroidota bacterium (assembly GCA_009919265.1). GTDB lineage: Bacteria > Bacteroidota > Ignavibacteria > Kapaibacteriales > UBA961 > UBA961. The sequence continues at coordinate 2,510 of RGCF01000148.1, forward strand.
TCGTATGGATTCTACATGCGCAATATCTCGTTTTTTGATAGCCCGGGTTTTCTGAATCCAATCCCATAAGATGGCAGCCCATGGATGGAAATGCGGACATGACATGGGTATAGGAATATCCAAAAACCAATCTCGGAGTTTCAATGGCACTGTCTCTCGCACGGTGAGCCAGATGGAAATATTGCCAGATTCACTCCGCATTTCAAGCAAATTCTGGAGAAGTAGTACGGATTCAGTACTGAGTAAATCAGCCTCATATAGGATTAGGATGCGATCTCCATGGAGAACATGGGCATTTTCACCGAGGGAATCCACTATTGACCGTATATAATGCCTATCTTGAAGACTCATACGGGCCACCGAGAACGCATTGTGGATAATGGATGTCTCATAGGGGAGGCCATCCTTGCGCAGCTCCTCAGATTGTGCTTGTTCATCGGAGACACGTGAATCTAAATGCCATTGTTTTCTATTTATATTGAGTGGAAGACCACGTTGTGCTGCGACGACTTCTAGTCGTTTATACACAGCATTTTTAGATTGATTATAATCTTGGCATCTCCAGACTATACCCATCTTGCTAGATTACCGTGGAGTACTTAATTTAAGTGCTTGATATGGGACCATTTAGACGGCAGGCAATTTACTAAGGTAGTAACGGTGGGAATGGAGTTCGCGATTCCAATTTCAAGATTTGATCCGAATAACATCAAATGGGGGCAGCCACGCAGCGGACCCTTTCGTAAGATTGTGCCATTTGGATATCAAGATAATCAAGTAGTCTTTAATTCACTGATTTTTATTTTAGAGCCAATGCGAGTCGTTGGGGTTGATTGGGATAAAAACCAATTAATCTTGGAAGAGGGTGACACAATGTCATTTATGACAAAATTAGAACAGTTCCAGAAAAATGTAAACATGAGCATTGCTGAAAATTATACAAAGTGGTTATCTGAAAGTGAAATGCCGGAATCGGGGATATTAAATCCTGTACAGCCTTGGGTGAAAAACCGGAGAATTACATTATATTTATCATCGGAACCTAAGAATCTGACATTTTATAGTGATTCAAATAAGGAAGTTTTATCTGATAAGACACTGAAGCCCGGGAATATGATTCGGGCAACTGTGAAATTACATGGTATTTCTCTCCAAATGTCTCATTTAGACGTCTGGACAGGAAGGTCAAGAATACAGCATAATATGATGGAATTATACAAGGTTAGCCACGACTAATGAGGGACACCGATAAGGCAATCAATGAGATTACCATGGAGAAGGATGTAGCCACAAGGAAGTACATGTTCATACTGAGAGGATTATAAGTGAAATACATATACCAGAGAATTGTGTGCAGAAATACAATACCTCCTAGAATTCCAGTGACGGGTAGGAGGGTCTTTGTAAGATCATTGGATGTATCCGGGTTTCCAACAAGCTGTGATAAATAGTAGCCACATACTACAATCATTACAATTTCTGCCACTCCTAAGATTGTAACGAGTGTTGAACCAGATTTAGGGTCGGCGTCTGACATTTGCTAATCTACATATGTGTTTTTAGTTGAGGGAATGGACCCTTTAACGTAAGTGCGTTACCCAGTGATTCGGGAATGGACATAAATACAAATACAGATTCCAAAATGAATATGAGGCCAACAATGGGTATTAAGATAGAATATATCCGATAAGGCTGTAATTTAAGTTTGGCGTAGGGAGTACACGTATCCTCCATCTAATTTCATAAATATAATTAGTAGCCTAGTATGGCACATACACGAAGAAGCAAATTAAAAGGTGTTGGAATCAAGGCATGTCATCCTAGAATTAAAGGTCGTGACGGGGATTGTTTACCTCCAGAAGTGTTAAAGAAGGTTAGCGGTACTCTTGGTGCCCCTAAAAGTGTCACGTTGAAAGGTGGCAAGGTCTTGAAACGCTGGATTACTCGGCGTACAAAGTGTAAGAGTGAGAGATGTTGGGTTGAGAAGACTCAGATGGATCCGTCGGAAAAAAAGATGATAGTGACGCGTTATTTTCGTCCGACGATGCCCGATAATTGGGAGGAAAATAAGACGGAGTGGTTGGATACACTTAATATAACGGATGTGATCAAACAATATGAGGAAGCCTATCCCGAATTCAAATTCTTTGGGGCGAATCCAATTGACTTTTCTGCACCGAATCCGTATAAGAAGGACTCTCTTGAAAAGAAAGAATGTCTCCAGGATGAGATATGTAAGATGGATTTAAAGAAATTGATGGCACAGGGCAAGACTAAGCTGGGGTTTGTCTATAATTTGGACCCGAGTGACAAAGAGGGTAGTCATTGGATTGCCAGTTTTACAGATATTCCGGCTCACCGAAGTTACTATTTTGATTCATATGGATATGAGGCCCCTCCAGAGATTGCGAGATTCTTACGGTCTCTTACTTTACAGGATCCGTCTATGAAACTACAATACAATGCGAGACGATTTCAATATGGTGAATCGGAGTGCGGTATGTACTGTCTGTATTTTATAATAAGAATGCTCAAGGGTGATAATTTCCGAAAGTTCTGTCGCAATCCTCCGAGTGACAGTGATATGACTGACTTGAGAAACTGGCTCTATTCAAAGAAGAATTAAGCGCCACATAAATGATTTCTCTCTTCTAATGCTATCAGTAGAGTGAAATGGAACAATCGCAGCAGGCACAACAGGCTCGCAGACAGTTTTTTAGTGAGAGAAATGAACAAATGTTATATGGAATACTTTCTAAAAATTATCAGCAGCGCTTGGGCACATTGAATGATAAGCAGATGGAGCATTTAGGGGGAGCACTGGAGTTTTTCATGAGTGATGTCTATGAAAAGAGTCCTTATCAGCCTCTACCGACGCTGAATAAACAGGTGCTTACCCTCACTGCAAATGAGTTCAATGCCTACATACAGCGCCAGTCATCTCTAGTAAACGCCACGCCCCAGATGTTCATGGAGACTTCCAATAGGTATGAACAGCTACAGAATGAGAGGCAGCGCACGTTGGAGGCACCTAGGCCATCCATCCCTGATTATGTACAGCCGATTATCATTAAGGAAGATGACTCTATAAGTGCGATGACCCTGTATGAGGAGGCTAAGAAGCGAAGAGAAGCAGAAATGAATCAGCAGGCGAACGCCGAATTGATAAAGAGGAGCGCATCTTCTTCGTCGCCGATATATACTGAGCAACAGTCGCAGATGGTTCAAAGGCCTGACCCTAAGGCGCTCTTTGATAGTCCACTTGATTTAGTCGTTGCTGGCAGTCCAGCCTTTGGGAGGGGTGACGTGAATCCCACTATTGCTCGCGCCCCTTCCGGCAGCCTCTCGCCACCAGGGGCAAGAGGATCGCTACAACAAGATATACTCATTAAACAACAGGATATCCAGACATACAAGGAAACCGAGTACAATTTATCGGTGTATAGCGCAGATCGCCTCTGGGAATTGAATACTAGCGAGAACCGATTTAATTTCAGTGTGAATCTGTATTCTGGAAACCCTACAAATGGTGTGAGTATCATGCCAAAGGCTACGGCCAGATTTCGCAATATTGTGAAGATTGAGTTCGTAAAGGCGGTGATGCCCATTGAAAATACTGATATTATTGTGACTAAGACTGCGGCGGGCGTATATTCTACAGCATTTGATAAGAATATTTTTGGTTACCCCTTTGTAACCCTGACGGTGGATGAATTGGACAACAACATCTTTGGAACAAATGACAAAATGGATAACGCCTTCGCCATTTTACAATATGATGCGAACTGGATGGATAACACAGGGTCTATGGGATTCACTTCCTATATTCCCAAGCACATGAAATGTCAGCGCGTCTATTCCCCCACTCCCTTGGCTTCTCTGAGTAAACTCACTGTCAGATTACAGCAGCCCAATGGAAACCTAATTAGTTCTGTTCCAGACACACTGGATATCACGGGGGCATATATGAGTGATACACCTGGCTCACTAGGTTCCACTGCAAATAATAGCATTTATAAAACATCTGGTGAATATATCTTTATTAATACGAGTAAGTGGTTCAATGTGTATCAGATTGCGGCGGGTGACAGGATTCAAGTTAGAAACCTTAGCGCTTTTACAAGCCCTACAGCAGCCCAAACTGATTTCTTAAGTTATATACAAGATGTCAGTGGCTTAATGGTGGCTGCTGTTGCCAACGCTAGCAGTGGAACAATTACTGATGGTGTGAATGTGGCAGGCTACGCAAACATCATCATCGTCCGTAATAAATTCAATGACCCTACGACTGGTTTAGTGAGTCTGAAACCATTTGGAGGTGCCGCCAATAACAGTACATTGGCAACATCCTTATCTACGAATGTATTCACGACTGGGAAACTGATTAACCTCAGTCACCAGACGCAATTAATCTTCCGCGTGATAACGAGGGACTACGACTCAACAAGTCTTTTACGGCCAGATAATTTATAAGTGACAAAAATAAAATGAAGTTGTCTCTGCTTTGGTTGCCACCAATAATATAGGTGTGATCGGAGAAAAGGCCAAGGGTGTATTTGGAAATTTAGTATATACAATGGATGAATATGGAAGACTCATACCCCTTGAAAAGGGTAAGAATAACCTTATTTTGAACAAATAGTAATAATAAAAAGGCTGTAGGTGGCCTAGTTATATTAGACAAAGGTAATAAATTTGCCAGGGATAGCACAAGGGGATTGGCAATTCCGGATTACGAGTAAGCAATTGGTTCATGTCCGGCCAGCCGATTTGTGAGAAGGAAAGATGGATTGCGCAAAGAATAATACCCTTAATTCGCCTAATGGATCCAGATAATATGTATGAATTATACTTTGCTGTGACTACCTATACATGTAATCCAGATCCAGGCGGGCCTCCTGCAAAATATGGTGTTGGGTGGAATCTGTAGATCTATAATTCGTTGAAAATATGGTTTTCCAA
>RGCF01000149.1 GCA_009919265.1 Bacteroidota bacterium
AGACAAATGTCTTAAGAAGAATGCTATCTTCATTATACCCCTAGGTTACATATGGATTCCTGGGTTTTTACCCAGATAGGTGATGTTTCACGAACAAAGAGTAGATCAATCTGAATTAAGATATCAGATGCTCTATGTAGTTCGACAATGTCATACGGTAAAAACCCGATTGACTTCATATAACAAATGTGCTCTTGAAATGATGGAACACCCTTGTTATATTGGCCTGCAAATGGGACTTCAAGTAATACAACTTCTGTATTTTTAATAATCTCTTGCCCACCCTTTAAAATAGGTATTTCTGCTCCCTGGCAATCAATCTTGATAAAATCAAATTGCTTTCCCTCGAATAGAGAATCAAGTGTCTCTGTATCTTTCCACATTTCAACAGTATTTACAAAGTGACCAGTAGTTTCCTTAAAGATAGAATCACCGGTATTTCTCTTCTCATACCACGGGACCCTTGTTTTCTCAGAAAATATAACGCAAATTTTGTAAGGAATATTACACTTCTTTAATTCATCATAATCAATTGCATCAATCATAAAGAATTCTGCACTTGGAAATATAGATTTAACTCTTCTTGACCAATTACCGTGATATGCCCCTAGGTCAAGAATTGACTTAGGGCTAAATCCATGTATATTTTTTAGTAAGGAAAGACAATTTTCTAAACTATCCATATAGTTAGTCTAGCATTCTATAATTTAGATAGCCATGGCCACCTCAGGAATAATTTCAGTAAATACTTCGACTGGAAGATAATCTAAGGTTTTCACTGCTGCTATCATGCTAGTGAGACCAATGAAGAATTCTAAGATATCTACTGATACATTTTTCTCATAGACACCCTGGTTTGCAAATAGCTGATACATCAAAAACATTATTAGAATAATAGGTGCCTTATATGTTAGCGCTCCAAATGTAAAATGCCAGAAGGAATTCCATCCATCTGTCCATAGTTTACGCATATAGATATCTTCGTTATCTATGACTTAGAAATTATAGATTGCTGCTAAAGCATCAATATCTGACTTTTAATAAAGTATAGTCATAGATTGCTGCTGTAGCAGCAATCTATCGTATCTTACGCACTGTCAAATCTAGAACAAACATCAAGAAAAGCCCCGTCATTATAAAGGAAAGCATCTCAAGCTGAGGATTTGCACCTTCAGCCCTGTTCTCTAGGTCTTCTAATCTAGACATCAACATGTCAATCTTATTTCTCATTGCCTGGACATCGTCTGTGCTCAAACCCTGAAATTGTGACCCCTTTCCTGTATCAGTGAATGACGTGTCAATGCGATCTACTGACATAGGTTTCCATCTTTGCCGGAGTTCAGGAGTTGGTACAGGTGTTCCAGCGGATTTTCCAAATCCAGGTTCATCAAATGATTTAGTAAAATCGGCGTCTAACATATATCCATTTGCACTGTTATGATTATTGAAAACAGCCATAGAATCCTCACTGGGATTGGAGAATGGCTCAGCTCCGAAGAAACTAGGGACATCTGATAATTTCTCAAGTTTGAGGACGGATCTTGGGGGTGGTAAAGAATTATTAACATTTGATTTCTTTGCAAATTGGGAACTTTGATCTAGAAACTGATTTTCGGTGCTGGCATCTGTGTATGCTTCCTTTCCAACAGGTGGAACCTCAAGCATACGTTTGACAGCCGGACGATCTGGATCAGTAGGAGGCAATTCGTATGCTTGAAATCCTTCTTTTTTCTTTGAACGCCGTTTTTCTTTAGAAGTTTCAACCTGTGGAAAGGCATCTTGTAAGGATGCGAACTCCATCTACATTCTAAGATGTCTTTTGTCTGACCATTTATCCACTAGTCAAATAGAATGTCTTCTCCTAAGGCAAATAATTCACCTAGATCAAGAGCAAACAGCGCTGTTCCAGTAGTGGAAGAAATGGATATGAGCCTTTTAGCATGGATAACAAATACTCATACAGTTTTAAAATGGCCTGGAACAATTTTAACCGTTGTACTCTTACTTGTAACAGGCACCTTTGCTGAAATAGCACCCCGGAAGTCCCTTGAATTTCTTGATAATAGTCTTGGTTCTTGCATATTCTTTATAATACCCCTTATTTGTTCGGTTTTCTTAGATTGGCCAACGGGTCTTTTAGCGGCAGTTGTTTCTTTGATTATATTTGCTAGGCTACAAAAAAAAGACACATCTGAAGGTTTTTTAGATACAGTAGATAATACAACTGAACAGAATACAAAGCTCATATCAAATCCTCATAGATGGTTTATTGAGCGTATGCTAGGAGAGAGGCCTGTTGCTATTTCATCAGATCGTATTATAACAAGCGCAGTCCAGGATAAGGATGTTCACACATCAACCTCAACTTCCCACACCGGGTCTCCAAGTATTGAAAGTTCTTCGTCTTCACACAAATAGAAACCGTAGTATAAAGTAAGATGGACGAGCCTTCAGGAGTCGTCGATGGAGTTCTAAGAATGATTGTAATATTAGGTTTACTAGGATGGAATGCTTTTGAAGCACTTTCTCTCCGGACACCCTATCCTTCTAGCATGGTTGCACTATGGGAATCACCTATTTGGCGTTTAACATTACTTTTTATTGTGTGGGTTGGTGCTGAATGGTGTCCGCGTGTAGGATTGCTTACGGGAATGGCTGTTCTTATGTATATTGTAAATATGATACAAGTAGTGTAAGAAATTTGTATCTATGAACTAGATGAGTTTCTCAGGGCCTCCGCCTGCAATGCCACCACCAAGTGGCCCTTTTGAAGCAACCTTAACAAAAATGGCAAGTTCTCCGTATTCACTGGCAGTTGCTATTTTTTTGATTAACTTGGGCGGTCGTTTCTTACCCATGGAAATATCAAAAGAGCAGGAGAAATTCTTGAACCAACCATGGTTTCGTAGAACCATTATATTTGTTATATTCTTCTTAGCCACGCGCAACTTTGTAACTGCAGCCTGGATGGCTCTTATAGTTATACTGTGTGTTGGTTACTTATTTAATGAAAACAGTAGCCTATGTGTCTTTGGTAAAGGTGGTCTAGGATCATGTAAAACTAAGACATTAAAGGAAACAGCATCTCTAACACCAGAAGAACATGCTATTTTAAAATCTTTACAAGAGAAAGCTGCTAAACTTGGAAATAAATCAGCAGATGATGAGGTACCTGTCAACACAAAAATAGGTTCTAAATCACATGACCAATATCAGAAAGTTATGCGTGGATTATGGGGACAATAAGTAGTAAAGGGATGTTTAACCTTGATAAAAAAACAATTCTTATAATTGGCGTTATTACGCTAATCATAATCATTGGCCTAGTGATGAAATATAGTCCCGGTCTCATTTCTAAGATTGAAGGAGGACGGGCCCTAGTAATAGTGGAACCAAGAGAGCATAAGATGTTAAAATATGTATGTGAGAACTTTGATAAACACATGTGCAAGACATGGGACCTCTATGTCTTTCATGGTAAGTCACATCAAGCTCACGCTGAAAAAGCAGTTCAAGGTATAACAGGACGTAAGGTTATTTTAATTTCTCTCGATAAAGATAACTTTAGTGCAGACGATTATAATATAACATTCAAGAGTTTAGACTTCTGGAACCAAGTAAAGGCTGAAAATATTTTGGTTTTCCAGACAGATGCAGTTTTATGCCCGGCTTCTGAATTTAAGATACAAGACTTCATGCACTTTGATTACATAGGATGTGGGTCTTATGATAAGGCATATGGAAATTCAAGGGAGGTCTGGGGAAAGGACCAGTCTAAGAATAATTCATTTTATGGTGTTGGTGGTCTGAGTTTTAGAAAGAATTCTTTCCAGAAAAAATGTATTCGTGATTATCCTAATATCAAGGCTACTTATCCTGAAGATGTATTCTATTCTAATTGCGTTGAAAAATCTGTGAATAAACCTCGTTCAGCCATGGATTTGGCCAATTTCTGTACCCAGGATGCATTTGAATCAAGAAGTTTTGGAGCACATAAGACTTGGTATATGAAGGAGGGTCATGGAGGACCTTTCTTCAAATTTTGTCCTGCAGCTAAGGCTATTGAAAAGGACTAGCACTTTTTTAAGAAAAAAGTGGACAAAAAACTAAAAGCCAGCAAACACTTAGCAAAACCACTTCATAATCCTTGAACATATGGTTTCTCTTTCCTCAATCTTATATTTCTCATAAAGGCTATGACTAATCTGTCTAATTTCCTTAGCCTGGCTCTTCAAGATTTCCTTGATCTCATCCTTGTGTTTCTCTTGAAGCTTTTCAATAATCTTACGTTTATCATCTATAACATTTTGCATCTGGGTCTGAACGGAATGGATCATTCCTTTCACATCCCGTTTTCTGTAGACTGGTTCTGAAGAGACTTTGAAATTACTGGCATTCAGTCGATAAATAATGGTTCCTGAACGCGTCATAATGTCCATTACTTTTCCATTATTAATAACTTCAATTACAATAATATTTGCCTCAGTATCACGACCAGTAACTGGATATGTTTTGAATGTTATAGATATTTTTGAGGGATCAATTGGCTTTCCATTCTTATAAACGAGGCTATTGAAACTTCCATCAATCCAGAGTTTAAACTTATCCACGGATTCATCTGTCATGTTTTCTACTCCCATGATTGTTCCGTCATTTCGAATACCCATAATTAAATAACCATGTCCACCATTCAGGAAACCAATTATAGTTTCTCTGTACTTAGGGAGACCAGATGAACCGAGAGACTTGTTCTTAAAGAGCCCTGCGAAAACAGTGACTTCCTTATATTCCAGAATATTACTCTCTTGAAAGGGAACCTTTTCGCCGAAGACCCATTGTTCAGGGAATGTAGGTAACATATGGGCTTACTTATCTAATTGCCAGGGCAACTTCAATTTTTATATCGTTAAAATTGAAAAATATCCTGTGATAAGTTTATGTATCAATATGTCTGATGAATGCTCTATCTGCCTAGAATGTATCAATATTTCAACCACCGGTCGCGTCGAGATGTCTTGCTCCCATAAATACCACTTGAAGTGTATAGGAACATGGCTCAGTAAAAACTCAAGTTGCCCCTTGTGTAGAGGTAAACCAAGTGAACTGGAGATGCTTCAAACTCCTACACCTGTAGTCTACGGGATTGGCTCAAGGATACCATATTACGAACTAACAAATAGTCGCACAGATAGGATAATGGAATATTCTAGAAGATTTACAGTATCTATAGATGATTCAGACAGTCAAAATGATATCAATTCTCAGCATGAGGAAACTCATGATCCTGTGGGCCCAATTCCAGCGGATACAGATGGTATTCCAGGTAGAGATATTCATCTTGTATGTCAACAGACTAATGTGAGTCTCGAGCAAGCCCTAGATGCCTTAAGAAGACATAATGGTGATATAGTTAACTCAATTATGGATATAGTTGAGAGAACGTGATTTCATATAATTGATTAACATCATTTATATCAAGTATTTTTTCTTAAAAGCCCTAGACATCCAAGCTCAACGAGGCCCCAACAGGTGCTGGTCTGCGCCCACGACCACGCCTCATTCCTGAGCGTGTGGAGTCGGCCTGGCTATATTCATCACTAGCTACACTTTGGAGTTCAGATACTGCAACCATGGCGGGCTGGTTATTTTGCTCAGGTTGAACAAAGGAGTTATTGGGCATTGTGCGGACGCCAATAGTTTCCATCTCAGCACGACGGACATCTTCGAAGGTTCTCAAGATATCGTCTACACCAGAAGGACCCTTCATCTCTCTTCTAGATCCATTAGGACCTGCAGCTGTAACTGCGTTAGCAGCCTGAACTAGAGGAGATGGGTTGGGAGGAGAACGCGCATTATTACCGAAGAACCCTCCTGTAGGCCCAGGTGGATCCATGGCCATTGCTGAGGCAGGCATATTAGGAGGAGATTGGTTTCCTCCGAAACCAGAACCTCCACCGAAACCTGCACCGCTAGAAGGAGAAGGCATTCCCATGGCCATTCCCATGAAGTTACCGAATCCAGGTCCAGCCTGAGTTGCTGCTGCTTGAGCCATCTGCTTGGCCAACATGGGGTTGCTCTTCAAGACATCATCCATAGATGGCATCTTTTGTCTAAAGAATGAGTTAGAGACATGGCACATAAACCCACTACCAGCAACCGCCATCATCAGACGCATCTCAGGAGGCATCTTTCCACGGTCCTTATATTTATCGTATAGCTCTTCGAAAATCTCATCAAAGTCTTCTACATTTGTATGAACAGACTCAGACCATCCTTGCAATTTAATATCAAAGGGGTCAAACTTGTCATTCATCCATTCAAGACCAGTAATGGCTCCCATAAGCATTTGACGCTGAAATCTGAGAGATCCCTCTAAGTTACGAGCGTCTACTAGCCTTGTATACTCTTGCTTAATTTCCTCATTCGTATTATCCATTGTAAAACGTTTGGATACAGGATATCCTTTTGTTTCAAGGCGCTGGAGTTTGTTCAAATACTCAATCTTTTCCTGCTTTTCTTTCTCAAAGTCCCTCGGGGGCGCAGGTGTTAATGAAATAGAAGGTGCAGTACTAGATGATTGATAATTATCAAAAGAATTAGATTCTTTTGAAATAGTTACTTGAGGAAGACCGGAACCTTCTAGATTCATAGAAGGAATGTTTCCAAACGATCCCAAGTCAATAGGTTCAAGAGTATCAAATTGTATAGGCTTAACACCTTCATCGGGAACAGAAAGCCGGATGGGAGATGAGCCGAAGCTGGGGGGTGCGTTTGTCTTAGATTGATTTGCAAGCAAATTGAGGCCGAGGTCATCATTCAAATCGGTAACTTCAATTACATTTCCTATTTCAGACGAAATTTTAATTGGTTGACCTGGTGAAAAAGCAGTTCCCATATCTGAAGCAGCAGACTGCATATCTAGGATACTAACACTCATCCTTCTCCGTTCCTAGTGTCTTTTTTTAAGAAGTCTTTAGACGCAGATAATCCTGAAACAGGATTATCTGCTATAGCCTTGGTATGTAAACATACCAAGGACGCACCTATCCTTCGGATATGGATATGTGCTTATGCCTTCTAAACTAAAAGTTTAGAAGCACGCAGCTCGCTTTTCAAAAAGCGTCTAAGGATTATATTAGTATATTATTCAGATGTGCCAGAAGAATGGTCAAAGTTTCAAGCAGTTTTATGCTCTTGTCTTATCAAGTCCTACATTAACAACTAGATCACTTCAAGTATTTAAACATCCTCCTACAAGGCAACAAATAGATGCTGTTATTATACAAAAAGTAATTGGAAAAATAGATCCTGTTCCTCATCTATATGCAGAGAAACCAAAAGTTGAGGTTATTCCTATTCATATTCCTGTTAATATGCTCTATCGTTGAATTATATCATAGCATAAAAATTGAAGTATTTTATCACGGGGACAGTGCGGACATGTCGGCCAGCCTTAAAGCCATTAGCTC
>RGCF01000150.1 GCA_009919265.1 Bacteroidota bacterium
TTCTGAATATATGCAAATTTCTTATATAAATCATATGTGTGTATACATGCTTCTATTTTATTTTTATCTATAACCCTTCCAACACTCATAACCTTAATGAATTCAGTAACAGTGGTCTTTGACGCAGAAATTTCATCTTTAAAATGGTATTCAATCGCCTTGAGTTTCAAATACTGTTTATTACGCTTCTCAAACACACTCAAGTCAAAGTTGGCATTGCGAAAGAGTTCTAAGGTAACTGAGAATTCTCCGTATTCTTTTAATTGTCTTAATATAGATATATATTGACCCATTACAAGATCCTCATTAGACAGTATATTCATAGGCTGTTTTGGCTCATTAAACATCCAGTAGCACGTAAGTAGTCGGTTTTCCATCGCACGTCGTATAGTATTCGCCTCATATACATAACTACATCGCCTGTTAAGATTTAATACATATACAGGTTTCTTTGCTACTTCCAGAGTGACTGGGTCTTCCGCGTTTACACGATTCTTCATAGTTCTATATACCTTGGCCATATGTCGTATTTTATTGAACATTGTGGCAAAACGGAATACCGTAGTATATAATGAATATACCTGATTCCACTCGTTTTTTTCTCTACTCTTTATTTTTTTTAAGATTGTATTAACCGCTGGCGATGATATATACTCACCAGCCTTAATATTATAGGGGTTAGGAAATCCAGATATATTACACATATTATGAACACTGTTGTATTTAATTTGTTTAAACACTTCGTCTCTACTATATGTACTTAATGACTCAAACTTGGATCTTACATTTGGTGATACCTTCTTTCCATAAGGTACGAACCAGCGAGGGCCCACATAGGCCTCAAATATATATCTAGGTTTTTCCGTTTCATAAGACAATTTATTAGATTTTTCTGGATTTACCGGATTTACCGTCTTTACTGGCTTAACCGGCTTAACCGGCTTATTCCGTTTCGCTTTTTTACACTTATTTCTATTGTTAACCCCTACGTGAAATCCCGTCGTTGGGAGTTGAAATGTATTTTCGGGTATAGACGTCATTTATATAAAAAAAAGTTAAAACTCTTTAAGTTCAATTTTCAATCCGTTATCTCAAATAATATTAACCTATTACCATGAATGCGACCACATTGAACCCCTCCTAAACTAAATACAGCGTTTGTAGTCATATCTGCCATATATATACCCTCTTTCCCTATAACCCGTCTCATAACAGGTAAATTGGTAGGTATATCAATGAGGTCACGTTCATGAGTATCGCAGAATTTTGCACACGATCCAAGAAGCACTGACCTACACCTCATATATACTGCACCCGTCTTAACTAGCGCCTGACATTGATATCTGTTCGCCTCATCATCAGATACAAGTGTAAATTTACTAGGCTCTCTTGTATTTAATAGATGTATAAGAGGCTGCGGAGGTTTTCCTAATTCCTTCGCAATTTCTTTCGCCAACGCAATACCCTTCGCGCGTAATACGGCATCCAGACTCTCCCATAATACTCTTGGAATGGTATATTCTTGCATTCAGTAACGTTTGTGCGTTTTAATCCAGTATCAAGTTTCATTTTTTATACTAAGCAAAGTACCATGGTGGCACCATCTGACTGGGGACCCAATGCCTGGAAACTCCTACACGGAATCGCCGAGCGTGTAGGAAATCAAACTCTTTTACCAATAATACGTGATGAACAAAATGAACTCCGAATAGTCTTACGAGACTTCTGGATGTTATTGCCCTGTAAGCATTGCCAAACCCATTATCGTGAATGGTTGCGTTCTCATAATCCCGACACATTCATACGGGAGTACGGTGAAGACTTACAAAACGGTATGCGTTCCTGGGTCTTCCGACTTCACAACGCAGTCAATCAAAGGAGGGAAATAGATGTAGTATTTAATGAAAATGACCTACAGGCCACATATGCGAATATTGACCTACGTGAAGAGGCAACTGTATTAAAGTCCGTATATCAACGGGGGATTCAGACGGGGGTTCTGAAGCCTATAGATTGGAAAAATTCATGGAGACATCTAGATTTGCTATTACGTTTCATCGGAGTATAAATTATTCTCTATCTGGCTCTTCCGCACAAACAACCGGATTATCGGCTGTAGCACTGGCCGGCAAAATCTGAGATAAGACTCCAAACAGATCCGATGAGCGCGCACCACAGACTCTAGAAAGTTGATATAATCCTACACCTATTCCTGTGGCGGATAGACCAAATAATCCACCTATCACTCGCCCCATTGATCCACGGCCTTCGCACTCTTTCATGAAATAAAATCTACAAACAATTACGATTAAGAAAAATAAGCATATGGCCACCAATAAGAATATGGCCTGTGTATTTCTTTTTTCATGAGCAACCTGATCTGCTCCCGCGGCAGGAGGCATTTGTAATGTTTCAACTGCATTCATTAAAACATAGCCAAAGACAAAACCTATGCTTGTTATCCAATAACTAGGTACAGAAGAACCGTGTGTCGCTGCTCCCGTATAATATGATAAATTTGTCAATTGTGAATGCTTGGGAATTATATTACAAGTGTCACCCGTTGCCACGGTCCATGAACTTTCTTGATTTGGTACAAGCAATTTTAGAATTTTGCCAAGTATGGCCTGTATCAATCCAGTGTACAGTGGCATTATAATGGCTAACCCCAAAAACAGTGTTGAATGAGCAATAGACGCAGTCGTAATAGTAAATATGAATGCTGTCAATGCAAATATAATAGGTAACTGTTGGAGTCCGCGAAACATATATTCTTTTACTCCTCCTATTATACTTGAAGCCGATACCAGCGACATTCTAACTCTGCCTTTTATTTTAGGTTTTCACTAGGAAGGTGCGCATACATACATTGGTTTACCCAATTCTGCTGCCGATACAATCATGGGCAAATTCAACAGGTTTACACTATCACGTCCGAAAAGTGCTTTATTCTGATAAATTATAATGTAGCCAGCCACACAACCAAAGACTATAGATAAAATCAAAGTGCCGAATGCCTCACAGCCGTAGTTATATCTGAATGCAAATAATATAAATATAAACATTGTACTAAATACAATGGCCACATTCGTTCGTATAGATAAATTACCACCCAATGTCTGTACTTCATTTCTGAATTCCTGTATACAACCAATCATATAGGTCAATACTCCACTCATAAAAAACATAGTAGGTGATGGAAACATGCTTGGTGTACCAATTGTTTCAATCAATGAAATTCGCATCTTATTGGGGAATATGAGACCGTTTTGGCATATAGGGTTCGCGTAATTAGGCCCACTTCCAATAGGGGATATACCACCTATCACTGTAGAAAAAGCTCTCTGAATAAACATTAATTCAAACATCGTGAGCAAAAGAAAGCAGTAAGACTTACAGAAACTCATAACTGATAAAATGGCTATACCAAGTACAATCCCATCCGGAAGTAATCGAATGAATTCTATAATTGGCGGGACTATCACAGAGTCTTTAAATTCATTAAGTGCTTCCCATACACCTGGGGCAACTGTTTTTGGTTGCGTGGACGACATAAGGTCTATCTAACATATTCATATAAAGCAATGGGCATCCCATCCTATTATCGGACACTCATAACTAAAATACCTAGCGCGATAAGAAGATCTGCTCCACATTCCGTCAGCGCACTCTTAGTAGACATGAATTGTATGATATATCATATCCTAAAGGAGCCTAACATGGCTAACACACCCTATCCTGGTAGTCCTGGTTCTGCCGAAAGTTGTCGCTGGGAGAAGAAACTTCAAGATGAAGTCTGTACCTATCTCACTCATGTATGGCGTTCTGCCGGCGCACCTACACAAGTGTATGTGGCACTAGACGGAGTTGTACCATATGCCAAAATTAAACAACAGCGATTTCGCAGATTTAAATCTGCTGCTGCCGCCACAGTGGCAGGTGCAACTATACCCACGTGGGATACAAATGCAATCACACCAGGCACAGCCTTTATGGCGACCATGGGAGAAGCTCTACGAACAGCCGGCTCCAAGTTCGGATGGATAATAAGTGATACAAATGAACCAGGAGAAGGTGAACACAAAGTCATGAAATGGCTTCATACCACACATGTTCCGGCAGGTCCCGTTGTCGTATATGGTCTAGATGCCGATCTCATTTTGTTATCCCTGTTAGCCGGAGAAAGACTCGGCAATACCTATACATTATACTTATTACGCGAATCCATGGCATTCGGTAAACTTGTACGGCCTTCTGAAAATGAACACGCAGATCTCTGCTTTTTTGACATATCTACACTCCTTACATCCCTTCAACGAGGTGAAACCTGGAGCCGAGAACAGTTTTACGACTACATATTCGGAATGTCCTTCTGTGGTAACGACTTTCTACCTACCGGGCTATCTCTGCGCATGCGAGAGAATGGTCACTCTATTCTCCTTTCTGGCCTGAGCACACTATGGAAACGAAACACACATATGGTTAAGTTTGAAGACGGTATTGCTGTTCCAGATAAGGCAGGGCTCATCGCCTTTACAAAATTTATGTTAAGCCAAGAAGACAGGCTCGTACTCACAACTATAAGGGCTAAGATGTCAGCCAGATTTGGTGAATCTGAAGAAGAAAATCTGCCACTCATTGAACAAGCGGAAAAACCACTCATACAATTCAAAGGTGAGCATATTTCACTGAGGTCTAACTGGCAGGATACATACTCTCAGTTAGCCCTCGGAACGAATGAGCGCGAGCAGAGGCAAAGATGTGCCAGAGAATTCTGGGAAGGATGGTCGTGGATTCTCAGATATTACCAAGGACTTCCCGTAGACTTTGAATGGGTCTACAGCGCAGGATATCCACCTACATGGTCCGATCTCCTACAGCATCTATTACATGGACAAGATGGCCCTACAATAAAACTCCCAACAACCGAACGTGTCCCGTTGAAGCCTCAAGAACAACTTGCCTTAGTTCTACCTATGCGAAGCTGGTACTTGCTCATGAAAACGCCATACCGAAACCTACCAGCCACTCTCCCTCAATTCTGGCCACAAAGGTTTCACCTAGAGACGTTTGGGAAACGCTTCGGATGGGAGTGTGAACCACTTATCCCCATGCTTACACCCGAACGATTAAGATATGAAATGCGCTCTAATGAAGAACGAATGAATCACACTACATAGAAAGGATGGGGAACAACTTCTCATTAGCGGTGGGACAGATACCTGAATCACATATTCGCATATATAAGAATATCCTACAAATACAATCTCCCGCCACTCGTGTGCAAATGTTAGAAACACTATTTGCTGGACAGGAGTATGTGGCAAGCGCCAAGCAATCTGGACTCTATGCTCCAATTCTTTCATACATTGTATCGGTTCGTCGTGGAGACGCCACCTTCCTTCCCGGGGAAGCACACGTCCAAGGAACTCAGGTACGAGGACAACAGCATGGGAATACCCTTATTACAAGAGGAGGTGATCAAGGAGCCCATACAAAAGCCATCACCTTCTTCTCCCAATGCCTCCAAATCTTAGACCTCAGCGAGGAAATTGCCCTCAATGAAAAAATTCTGAAAGACGCATACAAGAAGGCATCTATCCGAGCACACCCCGACAAGGGTGGATCAGAAGAGGCCTTTGATTCTGTGACTCGTGCCTACGCATATCTGGGCGAAATTCTCCGGCGTGTCCGTGGAGGAAGAACCGAGACAGTCAATGTTTCTGAGGAATCTCCAGCCCGCCTTACAGCCGCTCGTGATACCAGCTCCGAGGGCTGGAAAATGACCGAGCCAGTCAAACTCAACCCTAAAAGTCTGAACATGGACGCCTTCAACAAGGCATTTGAAGAAACACGACTCCCAGACCCCGATGGAGATGGCTACGGAGATTGGCTAAAGTCTGCCGAAGGTGGGCCTCAAGGCGGTTCTGCGAACAAGTTCAATGGTAAATTCAATCGCTCCGTTTTCAATGACGCCTTTGAAAGTGAAATAAAAAGCCGAGCCGCCTATAACTCCTCTCAACTCGCGAATCGGCAACCAGAGGCTCTTGTTATGGCTCCCACTCTCGGTATTGAACTCGGGCGTGAGAAGCCGGAGGATTTTACTGGAGCCAATCTCAATGGTCTCAAATACACGGATCTCAAGAAAGCCTATACAAGTGATTCCACGTTTAGCCACCAAGTCGCAGGAGTACGTGTTTCCAATAAATCCTTTGATGCCGCTGCCTCCGAAAGAAAATCTGCTCCAGTACCTCTCAGTTCTCAAGAGATGGAGGCAATTACCGAAGGAGAGCGTCGTATGGCTCAAAGGCAAACACAACAGGCAATCCGAATATCAGAAGAAGACCGCCGGATAAGTGATCATTTTAAAATGATGCAGCGCTATGTCATTACAGATAAGTAATCTTTCCACGGTAAGATAAGAAGAGATGAAGGACTGGATGATGCCACTTACTATAGGCTTAATAGGGGTTATAGCAATTGGACTTGGTCTTACAGTAAGTCAAGGAATGATTCATGGGAACCCCTTTGAAGCCAAAGGACTCATGCAGAAAGGTATGGACAGACCTGCCATCTGGATATTTTATGACACGTCTATACCCAATAGCCGACAATATGCGGACTTTAACGCCCGGTCATCCCGAGCTTTGAACCTTCCTTTTCTGAATATGTGCTATGAGAGTATCGCCAGGCACAATGCGTCTGAGTATCGTATAGAGGTGATAAGCGGACTTGAGGGTCTTGCCGATAAGCTGGGTGGGTGGGAACAATTACCTAACAAATTACAGAACCCCCTTGTTACATTGGAACCATCCGATCACGCTTGGATTCGTGCTGCCATCCTAGCAAAATATGGAGGGCTCTGGGTTGCTCCCGCCACTATCTGTATAAAACCATTCGGAATTCTGCCCGAGAAACCTGTATTCTTTGGTACGGACCCTGATGAGACGTTCTCAGGTACGGCAGGGACGTCTGTACCCAATTTCCAAGTCGCTTGGTCTCCTCACCCTGATCACCCTCTCTGGGCTGGTTGGGAGGCCAAGGCTAAGAATCGTCTTAATACATCTGGTGGAGGTGATACGGCACGTGGAGATCACAAATGGGAATTCCTCTCACTCGTTGCGATGAATCCCGAGTATGAAGTGCGTCCTCTCGCAGAAGTGAGTCGCAAAGGTGCAGCGGGTCGCAGAATTCAAGTAGAAGACTTACTCGCAGGAGGACAAGAAGGTGATATGCCATTTGCTATAGGGCCTATGGCTGTCTACGTACCCTTACCTTGGCCAGAGTTGAAAGATCGTCGCGCATTCGGCTGGTTCTTACGTATGTCTGAAAGCCAAATAGCAGAAAGCGATTTGGTTATCAGGGATTTATTCAAAAAGGCTGGTGTACTTTAGACCCATGCTGATTTAAAATGAGCGTTTAGGATAAAATTGAATACAGC